>CACZSY010000109.1 GCA_902783965.1 uncultured Lachnospiraceae bacterium | reverse complement strand
TTTTTTTATTGTTTTCACGGTGGGCAGTCTTCCAGGCGGAAGCAGATGCGAGGGCGTAAGCGCCTGTA
Organism: uncultured Lachnospiraceae bacterium; assembly: GCA_902783965.1. Lineage (GTDB taxonomy): Bacteria > Bacillota > Clostridia > Lachnospirales > Lachnospiraceae > RUG11200. The sequence goes on along the minus strand of CACZSY010000109.1, from coordinate 4,648 downwards.
GCTCCTACTGTGGTTACGTCTACTATCCAGCTTATGGCAGTCCTTCCGAAGAAAGGAAGGATGATGGAGATTCCGAGTATAGTTAAAATGGCGTTGCGGGGAACGTTATTCTTTGCTGCCGCTCCGATACGTTTCGGTATCATTCCGTCTTCTGACATATTGCTGATAAGGCGGCTTAACGCGACATAATTACTGATAAGACCGGTGATGATCGCTCCGAAGGCAGCTGTGCCAAGAATGTATTTTCCGGCATTTCCAAGCGTTTTATAAGCGGCATGGAATGTAGGCTGGCTTGCGATGCCTTCAAAGGTTCCAAGATCCTCTATATAGCTTTCCCAGGATGTATAACCCTGTGGAAGAACAGTAACGGCGAGCAGCGAGAGAAGCGAATATGCGATACATGAAGTTATGACGGCAACCGCCATTATCGCAAATGAGCGCTTAAGCGGAAATACGGTCTCTTTCGCAGAATGGGAAATGGATTCAAACCCTACGAACGCCCATGGCGCAAGCGCAAATATGGTAAAGGTTCCGGATAACGCACTCTTATTCTTTGAAAACGCGGGAGTAAACGCGTCGGTCACATTGACTTTTCCCAAAGCGGCGGCAAAGCAGACGATGATGCCTAAGAATAAAATCATCGCCATAAGTATCTGTATCCTCTGGGATATTTTTTTGGAAAGACATATAAAGGCACTGAATAAAAGAGCTACTACAGACAGAAGTATCTCGCCCGTATATATCTTGTATTCCGCGATTTCATAGAGAAATCCGAACTGGAATACGCTGCCGAATATCGTTCTGACGATGATAGGCAGGGCAGTGGCGTTGGCCCATATTATAGCTATATAGGTCAGTATGAGAAACCATGCGCCGAGAAAACCATGGTCGTAGCCCCAGCTTAATTTGGTATAGGTATATGCACCGCCTCCGTCGGGAAAACAGTTCATCAGATAGTGATAGTTGACTGCGAGGATGAGCATGACAAGACCGCCGAGAGTGATGCCGAGAGCCGTTCCCACAGGCCCCGCGAGCGGAAGGAAAGTAGTTCCCGGCATAACGAAAGAACCCCAGCCGACTGCGCCGCCGAAGGCAAGTGACCAGGCACCTATGGAGGTCAGATATCTTTTGGAATCCTGCGCGGATGTCTTGGATTTATTCATATGGATACCTTTCTATATAGTATTTTATGTTCTTACCTTTGATATATGTAATTAAAACAGGGACGGTTCCGGAAGACATGTTCATAAAACATGACAACCGAAGCCGTCCCCATCGTCACCAATATGTTCTCTGCGGGAATCGAACCCACAACTGAGTCTTAGGAGGACCCTGTTATATCCATTTAACTAAGAGAACGAAATATCGAACGAAGTACAATGACTTCGTTCCTTAGATATTTTATAATTCTTTGGTATGTATGTCAAGTGTAATTTCAGAATTCTAGCTTTCCCTGCAGCCATATATTTCCCTTAAATCTCATTCCTATCGAAGGAACTCCCAGAAGATCCCTGCTGTTGATGGCAAGATCCAGGATCACGTCATTAGCTTCGATCAAAAGAAGATAAATGCTTTCACCGGTAAGCTCGTTTTCAAGGATATCATAATCCAGAACGGTGCCTATAATGGAATAGTGGTCGGATTCGGAACCGTACGGATAAAAGGATGTATCAACGATTGAGTATATGTCTTCAGTAAGCGCGCGTTTGCTGATAGATTCGTAGGTGCCTATGTCTTCTATAGTGAGACTGTCTATCGCTTCGCGATCGCCGTTCTTGGCGTCAGTCACGAGTTTTGTGCGGTTGCGTCTGTCCATTCTTGCCTGTTCCCTGCGTTCCTCATTCTCGTGAACCGGAAGTATGATCTTGCCTCCGACTGAAAGGGCGCTTAAGTAAGCGTTCTTGTTGCCTATATTTTCTTCCGAACCGGCTTCGATCTTTTCTGAGGTATATTTCAGATAGTCAGCTATATTTAAAAGTATGAATATCAGAAGAACTCCGAGTCTTGAGTCATCGCAATAAGCACAGTAGCGGAGACGGTAGCTTATTCCGAGCACTTCATGTTCTTCATATATGCTTAAATGTCTTCCTTCCGCAAACGGAAAATGATTGACCATGCGAAAAACGCCGTCAGAGTCATAGACACCGGTCACACAGATGCCGATACCTTTGGCAAAATATTTGAAAAATTCCACGAAGTCTTCTTCATCACTGATAGGAGCGACATGCTTTTTATCGGGAGAAGAGACTACGAGGTTTAAAATATCATCAAGGTCTTTATAGCTGTTGATCTCACTGAAGCCAATGGCTCTCAAATACATATTCATAAGATTTTATCCATTCTAAAATAATTAATGTTAATATCTTAATCTTCTGTTGCTTCTGCCTCTGTTCCTGCCCCTGCGGCTGCTGTAGCGTCTTCTTCGGCTTCCGCGTTTTAAGTGACCTGCAATAAGGACCATAAGCAGGATAAATGCAAGAGAGGCGCCTGCTATGATGCCTATCTTTTTGTAAGGAAGGTCGGGCAGAAAGCTTTTTTCCTCATTCTCGGTCGTATCCACTTCGATGGTCTTTAAGTTTTTTGGAAGTTTGACGCTCGCCTTTAATTCATCATTTTCAAGGTTAAGATAGATCTTTGTCTGTCCAACGGTCTTCTTGTCGAAGGTATAGGTTATACGTCCTATGAAGTTTTCACCTTTCTCAAGTGTGACGGTGGTGAAATATTTTATCTTTGTCTTAACATCTTTTTTGTCAGCGCCTTTCGGAAGCACTACATCGGTATGTCCGTCTGTATAGATAAGGGATCTTGAACTGTCAGCAAGGGTGAAATACCTGTTAAATAGTTCATCGTTGTCAGCCATGTTCTTTACATCGGACTCATTTGAAAAATCATATATCGAATAGTTGTTGAAACCGAAATCCATCAGGGAGATGGTATCCTTATACTGGTCATGAGTCGTGGACTTCATTACAACGCAGATAAGCTCCATGCCGTTTCTTGAAGCAAAGGTCACGAGGGTATTACGGGCAATATCGGTGTAGCCGGTCTTGCCGCCGATGCAGCCGTCATACTTGTATTGTTCAAAATCGCTCTTGTAACCGGTGAGCATCTGGTGATGATTGGAGATGGGACGTTTTTCATCTACCAGATTGGTGGCAGGTATGACGTAGGATTTGGCGCAGTCGATATTACGGAAAGTCTCATTGGCAAGCGCCGCGCGTGAGATCAGAGCCATATCGTAGCAACAGGTATAATGATCCGCGTCAAACAGTCCGCTCGGATTGACAAAATGCGAGTTCTTGCAGCCAAGAGCCGCGGCGTAGCTGTTCATAAGGGAAGCAAATTCGGCTTTGGAGCCGGAAATGTGTTCTGCTATGGCGTTGGCGACTTCGTTCGCCGAAGCAAGCAGAAGACCGTAAAGACAGTCCTTCATCGTGAGGATCTCACCCGGTCTCATGCCTATATGGGTGCTTCCGGTTTCAAGCGAATAAATGGCGTCTTTGGAAAATGTCACTTCATCTTCAAGAGAGCTGTTTTCAAGAGCAATAAGTCCCGTAAGTATCTTGGTAATGCTTGCGGGATAGCGTTTGGTATATGCGTCTTTTTCATAAAGGATGGTTCCTGTGGAAGCGTCCATAAGGATCGCCGATTCGGAAACTATCGAAGGTCCGACAGGCCATTTGAAGCTGTTCTCGTCCGCGGCAGTTTTGGAAGTACCGGAATCTGCAGGAGTCTTTGAAGGACCGGATGTTTCCGGAGAACCGGTTGGCGAAGGTGTTCCGGTTGCCGAAGGTGTTCCGGTTGCTGCGGGAGTTTTGGTAGTTGTGACACCTGCGGGTTTTTTCGTTGCCGCGGGCGCTGCGTTAACAGAGGCAGGTGTAAGCATTGCCGAAAAGGAAAGGCTTAACGCAGTGACTATCATTATTATCTTTTTTCTCATCTATAATACCATACTTTCATTTTTTCTTTTCTTTAAATTTCTTGATAACTTTAAGTCTGGTGAACTCTTCACGCTCTTTTTCTTCGAGTGCGTTGGTGATCATTGTGGTCAGTTCGGTATACATAGGGATAGTTATGTTTTTAAGAGCATTTGCTCTTTTCTGTGTCTTCTTTATGCCTGCAGCAAGCCTGTAGGCGGAATTTTCCACGGTGGAGAGTTTTATAGTAAGCTCTTTAACTTTATTGAAGCAGGCGCAAGCCCTGTCCAGAGACAGGGTTGTTTCGTAAAGTGAATAATCAGGCGAAAATTCATATGGGTCATGTTCAGCGAGAGGGATCTCTGTTCCCATGATGCTTCGGGTCTTGATCCTTATGGCAGTGTCTTCGGGTATAGTCCTTCCGATCTGTTCCACATTATATTCACCCATTTCTATGTTGGCGCGCTGGAGAGCCTGATAGGCTTCGGTAAAGGTGGAGTCTATCTCCGCCTGGATATCTTTCGCGGTGTCTATCAGCTCCATCAGCTCTTTTATAAGAATGTTGCGCTTTTTATCCATGAGCTCATAGCCCTGCTTCGCAAGTGCAAGGGAGTTTTTTGCCAATATTAGATTACCTTTTGTAGGAAATGTATTGGGGTTCATTCTTTAACTTCCTTTTCGTTATCATAAAACTCATTGAGTATCTTTGTGTCGATACGGTCGAGTTCCGT
>CACZSY010000108.1 GCA_902783965.1 uncultured Lachnospiraceae bacterium | reverse complement strand
TTAAGATGTTTATGCCCAGAAACATTCCAATACCTGCAAAACAGATAACGATAAACATCTTAATAAGCGTAAGAACTACCGCATTCAATAAACTCATAATATCCCTTCCTTTGACTAGCGTCTGTTGGTAAGCTCCCTGGTTATGTCATCCCATGTAAGCCCGCACTGCACCATGAGCACCATCATGTGGTACAGGAAGTCTGACATCTCGTATTTAAGCTCCTCGCTGTCCGGATTCTTCGCGGCGATCACCATCTCGGTCGCTTCTTCTCCGCATTTTTTAAGGATCTTGTCAAGACCTTTATCAAAAAGATAGTTGGTGTAAGATCCCGGTTTCGGATTGGCCTTTCTGTCCATGATCACGTTAAATACTTCATTAAAGACAAGCGTAGGATTGGTCTCATTGTATTCCTTAGCCGCTATCTTTGTGTAGAAACAGCTTCTGTTTCCTGTATGGCAGGCCGCTCCAAGCTGTTTTACCTTAAATAGCAGCGTATCTTTGTCACAGTCCACCATTACTTTTTTTACAAACTGATAGTGACCCGAAGTCTCTCCCTTAAGCCAGAGCTCGTTCCTGCTCCTGCTGAAATACGTCATATATCCGCTCTCGATCGTCTTGTTAAAGGCTTCTTCATTCATATACGCGAGCATGAGGACTTCATCATTTTTATAATCCTGTACCACGCATGGAATGAGTCCCTGGTCATTGGTCTTGAACTCGCTAAACTGCATCGTGCTTTCAAATATATCAACATTGATGCCGTTCTCCCTTAACGCGCGCTTAACAGGCATTATGTTCTTTCTCTCATAATAATTCGTTATTACGCCGAGTACGTCAAGTTCCATGACATCGTTGATGCTGTGCCTTACAAGGCTGTCCCTTACATAGACCGGCATCTTATTGTCAATGAGCGCCTGCGTGAGCTTCGGAGAATCCTCCACATGCTTAAGCATAACGCTTCCCGCGCCGAGCCCTGTATATTTATCATAAAAATCGTCGTTATAGACTTCTTTATAATCCTCGATCTCAAGCATCACGCTGTCTTTGCCAAACCTGTCAGCGGCTTCTTTGATAAGTCCCATATCCGGAAGGATCTTTGCCTTCATAACGACCTTTACGGCGCCTGTGTAAAGCGCCTTCTTGACATCCTCAAGGCAGGTAACGTTAAGTCCCAGGATCAGCGGAACATCTATCTCCTTATTGATCTCCCTTGTAACTTCAAAGAGCTGTTCCTTATCAGTTTCCCTCAGAGAATAGTTGTAAATAAATATCTCGTCAAAATTATTATTGGCGTATGAGAGCGCAAGCTCATATACGTTGGAAACCAGTTCATTTTCCGCATTGATATATGCAATAAATTTTCTGTATCCCATTATCTGCCCTGCCTTTCAAATAAATAGATAGCTTTTTCAAAATCGATCTTGTTCTCATATAAGGCTTTGCCGATTATTGCTCCGGCCGCATTGATCGACTTGATCATCTCAAGATCTTTAATGGAACTGATCCCGCCCGAAGCGATAACGTTAAGTCCGGTAACCTCTACCATGTTTTTGGTATTCTCGATATTCGGACCCATAAGCATTCCGTCTTTGGAGATATCGGTATAGACTATGGTCTTAACTCCCAGTTCTTTCATCTCAAGCGCCATCTCGACTGCGTTGCTGGTACTTATCTTTTCCCAGCCCTCAACGGCCACGAAACCGTCTTTTGCGTCTATCCCTACGGCAATGGCGTCAGCTCCAAAGTTCTGTATGGCGTCCTTTACAAAAGCCGGATCTTCTACAGCCTTGGTTCCGATGATAACTCTGGATACTCCGAGATCAAGCTTGGATTCGATGTCCTTGATATTTCTGATCCCGCCTCCGACCTGAACCGGTATGGCGACATTTTCCGTGATCTCTTTTATAACATCCGTGTTGACCGAATAACCCGCAAGCGCTCCGTCGAGGTCTACTATATGTATAAATGTCGCTCCCATTCTCTCCCACTGCTTCGCGATGCTTAACGGTGAGCTTGAATATGTCTGTGAGTCGTGAAACTGTCCCTGTCTGAGTCTTACGCAATGTCCGTTCT
>CACZSY010000107.1 GCA_902783965.1 uncultured Lachnospiraceae bacterium | reverse complement strand
CGTTATCGTTGACGCTTCCGATGTGCAGCTTACAGTACACAGATATCAGTATGTGAGCGGAACACCTGGAACACCAGCTTCTACAGGCGGATCTATCGGAGCTCCGACGGGTCTTACCGGAATGGAAGTGATTGAAGGAACAGGCTATACAATCTATAAGATAGCAGATGTTATTCAGGAAGCTAATCAGACAAAGTACGAAGTTACGGATGACATTTTAAAGACACGTATCGGAACTATGGTAGGAACAAAGTATTATATAGATCCTTCCGCAGTAACAGGTGTTGATGTATACGGTACGGCTGGAGTTAAAGCAAGACTTGAAGCAGCAGCCTTTACAACAAAATCAGCCGAAGTTGCTACAAACGCTTCAGGCGCAGCAGTATTTACTGTGTATTCTGATAACACAACTAAGTTGGGAAAGGGACTTTATCTTGTAGTTGAGACTACTCCAAAGGCTAATACAGCAGCTGCTGATCCATTCCTGGTTTCTCTTCCTATGACCAAGACAGACGGTTCGGAATGGCTCTATGATGTTCATGCTTATCCGAAGACACAGATACAGTCGGGAAATATTAAGATAGTTAAAAAAGGTAAGATCGGCAACGAGGAGGCACAGCCGATAGCGGGAGCAAAATTCCTCCTTCAGAAAGAAACAGCAGCAAATGTATGGACAAATGTTACAGAGAACAGTCTTGCGGTATCATTTGTAGAAGCTGACGGTCTTATTTTAGTACCGGCAGCAGGAAAGACGATAGAGAGCCTTCCTTCCGGAAATTACAGGATCATAGAGTGCTCCGTACCTTCACCTTATATTGCGGACAGCAGCAATATTGCAAAATTTACAGTTAATGCAACAGGTGAAATAGTGGGTGTAGACTGCACAAGCACTAATATAACATACAGCGCAGGAACAGCAACATTTACATTTGTTAATGAACAGCCGACGATCGCTAAGACAGTTCAGAAAAAAACAGGCGCTTTTGGTAAGACTGCTGACTACAGCATAGGAGAAGAAGTACCGTTTAAGCTTGAAGTTACTATACCTTCCAATATTGCAGGTGTTAAGACATTTAAGATCCTGGATACTTTTGGTGAAAACAGCAGCCATGAGAAAGTATTTGAATTTAATGCAGCAAATGACGCCGCAATAATAAGCGGAGGAAAGGTTGCCATAGAATTCTTCTCAGGTACGACAGATAAGACAAGTTCTGTAAAACCTGGCGGCAGCGCATTTACATTAACAGGAAGATTCACATCAGATGCCAACGGTTTTGTTATTGATCTTTCAGAAGATGAAGTTAAGACCGCATTAAGTACTAATCACGTTGATAAGGCTGTTGTTACTGTATATCTTAAGCTTAAAAACAATGCAGTTATTGCGGGCGAAGGTAATCTTAATACTGGAAAGCTTGAATATACCAATCATATATATTCAAAGACAGTTTTACCGGGCGTAGCTCCTGATCCTGATGATCCATTTATTAATGATGATCCGGGTACAGATCCGATTCCTAAGCCAGAGGAAGATCCGGGCGCTAATCCTATCGAAGAGAGAACAGAGCTTACAGATCAGGCAGCGGTATACTCATTCAAAGTAAGTCTTACAAAGACATTCGCAGGATCAACAGGCGGTGCTCTTCAGGCTGAGTTCGAACTTTATGACGATGCTGATAATTTAGTCGAAGGCGGTATTACACTTGCTGACGGTGGAACATATGAAAAAGCAGGTCTTTCAAACGGAAATTATTATTTCAAAGAGACAGGAACAGCTGATGGATACAGCCTCCTTAAGGAGAAGGTAAATGCTCCTGTTGCCATAGACTATAGCAAGACTGAGTTCGAGAAGAAAGTTACTACCAAGAAGTACGATACAACAGGCACATTGTTAGATGAAGCTGTAGTATCAACTGTAGCTGCGGGAACTACTACATATACCGGAGGTTCGCAGCCGGCAACTATCAACGTTATTAACGTAAAGGTTTCTGCTCTTCCTGTAACCGGCGGAACAGGTACACTTATCTTCACATTAGTCGGCATCATCCTTATGGCAGGCGGAATCCTGGTATTCACAAAGACTAAGAAGAGACAGTCTAACTGATAGTTGAAAATTGTGTGTTAAATAATTCAGTATTAAGTGTATGTTAATGACTGAAAAAACAGGCGGCGGTTCTTAGGAACTGCCGCCGTTAAGGTTTATATGCAAGGGCTGCAGCGCGTTTGCAGCCTTTGCATATCATAAAGAGGACAGGCTTCTTTATGTAAAGTTTTTTAAAGAGCAGGCAGCTAAGCGGATTGCGAGTGCCCGTTTTACCGGTTTTAAGGGAATGTGAGTAATAGCAGAGAAAGAGAGATTGTTTTTGATCTATGGAAAAGAAGGAAAGAAAGATTAAAAAGAAAAAAACAAGCTTGAAGAGCAGATTTTCAAAAGAAAACCTTCCTGGGATAATTTTATCGGTTGTAATATTTTTATCAGGTCTTGCTATTTTTTTATATCCTTTCATAAGCGATATGATCAATAAAAGACATGCTTCTCAGGTAATTACCGATTTTGATGAGACTATCGCCAATATGGACGAAGAAGAGATAGACGTGATCAAAGCTGCAGCGGATGAATATAATGAGCAGCTTAAAAAAGCGGTTGCCACGGGGGAAGAATCGAAGATAAGCTATAAGGATATAAGCGGGCAGGATAAGGTCATCGGTTATATTGTCATTCCCAAGATAGACGTCAATCTGCCTATATATACAGGAACCAATCCGGAAGTGCTGACCAAGGGAGTGGGGCACATGGAGAATTCATCATATCCTCTGGGAGGAATCGGCACTCACAGTGTTCTTACCGGACACAGGGGGCTTCCGAGCGCGGTTCTTTTTACGGATCTTGACAAGCTTGCGATAGGTGATGAATTCTATCTCCATGTATTGAACGAGATTTTAGCTTACAGGATAGACAAGGTCAAAGTTGTTGAACCTTACGACGATTCTGATATTTCGATCATAGATGGAAGAGACCTTTGCACGCTTGTGACATGTACGCCTTACGCTATCAATTCCCACAGATTACTTGTGCGGGGAACAAGAGTTGAGTATAAGAAACAGGAAAATGTCGAAGGCGGAGTACAGATGCAGTCGGGCTCTTTCACCAAGAGAGTGGTGGATGTCTGGCCGTGGCTTCTGGTTACCGCGGGAGTGCTGATAGGAACAGAGGTTGTTATTTTTATAATGCTTTTAAGAAAAAGAAGAAAACGCAGGGAGGATTAAAAGATGCAGAATACTTCGGACGCCAATGCGATCCTTGAAGAGGTTGGAAAAGTCATACTTGGAAAAGACGAGTCTATAAGAAGGGTTATGATGGCAATCCTTGCCAGAGGCCATGTCCTTATAGAGGATATACCGGGAGTGGGAAAGACAAGCATGGCACTTGCGTTTGCCAAGGCAATGGGGATAAAGCAGAACCGTGTGCAGTTTACTCCGGATGTACTTCCAACCGATATAGTCGGTTTCTCATTATACAGAAAAGAGACAGGCAGATTTGAATATCAGGAAGGCGCGGTCATGTGCAATCTTTTCCTCGGTGACGAGATCAACAGAACTTCGCCTAAGACACAGTCGGCGCTTCTTGAAGTAATGGAAGAGGAGACTGTTACCGTGGACGGCGTAACAAGACCGGTTCCAAAACCTTTTCATGTTATCGCTACCGAGAATCCCATAGGTTCCATAGGAACGCAGATGATGCCCGAATCACAGCTGGACAGATTCATGGTATGCATCAATCTCGGTTATCCTGCCATGGATGAAGAAGTTGAGATACTTATGAGCCGTGACAATAACAATCCGCTTGAACATGTGCGGGAAGTTGTTAACGCCGAAAAACTGATCGCGATGCAGGATGAGACGGAGAAAGTATTTGTTCACAGAAAGATATATGAATATATCGTGATGCTGGTTGACGCTACCAGAAAGCATGAGATGATAGAGGTCGGAATAAGTCCCCGTGGTTCGCTTGCTCTGGTAAAGATGTCAAAGGCGGCCGCTTTCCTGCGTGGAAGAAATTATGTGGTACTGGCTGACGTTGCGGAAGTATTTGAGGATGTGGTATATCACAGACTCATCTTAAGCTCTAAGGCCAAGCTTAATAATGTGACGGTTCAGATGGTGATAAAAGATATTCTTGAGAGTGTAAAAAGACCTGTGCCGGTAAAAGCAAAGTAATGTGAAGAACGGCCATAGGACGATAATCTGAGATTAAGCAGGAGAAAGGCGGGAAAACCGATTGCTGAGGACAAAGATCATATACATTTCTTTAATAGCGGTTACGGCAGCGGTCAGTGCCTTTTTTGACGTGAAAAGCGCAGGAATAGTTCTGGGATTCGAAATTGCGCTGATCCCGATGCTGCTGATCTATGTTTTTGCCGTAAGAAGGAATATCGAAGCAGAGATAAAGATCCCGTATTTTCATACACGTAAGGAGAATGATTTTAATATCGATGTCCGTCTGGTAAATAAGAGCATTCTTCCCGTAACGGATCTGTGGGTCAGGATAGGACTTAAGGATATCTTTACCGATGAGACCGCTTCCATGAAGGAAGAGGCGGTTATTGATTCAAAGGGAGAAGCGGTGCTGCGGTTTACGGTAAAAGCAAGGTACAGCGGTAAGGTGAGAGTGGAACTTGAACAGCTTCGGGTATTCGATCCGCTTCATCTTTTCTCGATTCGTTTGAAAAAAGATACCGGAACGGATGAATTTCTTGTGCTTCCGAGATTTCAGAAGATTTTTATCGGGGGAAATGCGTCTTCGAAGCTTCGTCATGAATGGGAGCAGTGTTCGCATACCGCAAGCGGCGAGGATATTTCGGAAGTATTTGACGTGCATGAATACAGGAACGGAGACAAGCTTTCAAGAGTACACTGGAAGCTGACTGCCAAGACGGGTGATTATCTTGTAAAGGAGTACAGCCTTCCTGTTGAGAATATGATATTTTTCTTTGCCGACTTAAGAATAAGGTCAGGGGAAGCGGCGAAGCGTGACAGAAGTGAACTTGACGGATATTTTGAGCTGCTCGCGTCGATTTCGTGGTCGCTCGCATGGGAAGGGATAAGTCATGTGGTGATATGGTATGACGCTGCGAAAAAAGCCACGATGATAGAACATATCGAGCATGAAAAGGACGTATACGGAATGATCGAGAAGATATTCGGCAGTCCTTTGTATGATGTGGATTATGATCTTAAGACTATGTATATGACGGAACATGAGAGGGAGATAAAGGCTGACAACAGCCTGCTTATAAATACTGACGGGGACGTGTTCTTCGGAGATGTATGCATTGATCATTTTGATCTGAAGGACGCCGAAAGGAAACTGATGGAATGGAAGCTGGAAATATAAAAGATAAAAATATATATCTGACCGGCTGCTGCCTGATACCTGTGGAGAAAAAAGAAGAAAGAAGCTGCAGACTGTTCTTTGCGCTTGATATACTTATATGTACTGTTCTTTCCGCGTTTTTCTGCATAGGGATCATGGGTCTGTTTCTTAACGCCTATGGCTGCGTGATCGATCATGCGAGACTTTACATCGTAAGTCTGTTATTTTCTCTGGCATTCTGTATCTACTATAAGATTGAAGCTTTCAGGACTTTCAGAATAAGGATGGCGGTATTATCAGGACTGCTGCTCTTGTGGGCGGCTTACTGTCTGATCAATCTTAATGTCTTAATGAACGGCTTAAGAGGGATCGCCAATGACATGATAATCAAGATAAACTCGGTATATGCCACAAGGATAGCTCTGCTTGAAACAGGTTCCGGAGGAAAGCTTACATTTATGCTTGCCATAGCGTTTTTTATAGTCTGGATAAGCGCATCGGCCATTGTGGATAAAAGAGATAATCTGGGACTTATGGCGGTCATGTTTCCGTTTTCCGTGATAAGCCTTATATCGGGGCAGGCGGATATCAGGTTTGCGGCTCTGCTGGGATTTATCTTCTTTGCCGCAACCGTTAACGCGGGCGTAAGAAGAAGGAGGGCGTTCTGGAAAAGAGCGGGTGAGAGTGCTTATGCGAGAAATGTCGATAACGACAGCAGACTGAGATTTAAGCTGATACTTTTCTGCGTTCCTGTGACCCTTATTGCCATGCTGATCTCAATGCGGATCTTCTTTCCGGTATTAGACAAACCGCTGGAATACCTTTCGGATAAGACCTATAAGATAAGAGTTGAGGGTATCAGGTTTATCGCGGAATACATACCGAAAGCAACGGGCGAGAATATAACGCTTTCGGTTGACGGTATCGGAGGAGGGATCTCCGGCGGTATCCTCGGAGAACTGGAGGGAACTTTCTATACGCTTCAGGAAAGCATTAAAGTGACCTGCGATCATCTGCCGAAAGATACGGTCTATCTTAAGGGATATGTCGGAAGCGTATATACCGGAAGCCGGTGGCTTGCCAGGGAGAAAGAGACTTATGAATATATGGCGGAGCATTGGAAGACTGAAGGCGAGCCATGGCATTATATCTATAATCTGGCGTTTCTTCGCACGGCCTATGCCTTAAGAAAACTGAACACAGACGGTTCATACGGAAATCTTGAACCTTCGCATATAACGATAGAGAATATGAACGAAAACATCGCGTTTACCTATGTTCCTTATAATGCGTATCTCAATGATTTTTATGAGCTGAACGGCGGCGACTGCTATGTTTCGGGACAGACTCGCTATGACAATTCTTTCGCGTGGTATGAGGAAGCCGATGTCAGGAAACTGCTTGAAGACTATCATGACAGTATTGAGATGGATGACTCTTATTCACCGCTTGACGAGATAGAGACATCATACAGATTCTTTATCACCAATGCGGATGCGCTGCAGTCAGATGCAAGCGCCGTCATAAGAGATCTTTGTGCGGCGAAAAGAGAAGAGTGGGAGAAAAAGATAACCGATAATATGACCGCAAAACAGAAATATGATCTTGAAAGAGAAAAGATCGATGATGTGACCAACTTCATCAGAAAGACTTTGTGGGAGAACTGTGATTTTGAGGATAAGGCGGTCAAGCTTCCTAAGGGAAAAGATTATGTGGATTATTTTCTTACAGAGATAAAGACCGGGGATTCGACGGCATTTGCTTCCGCAGCGGTGCTCATGTTCCGGCAGATGGGGATACCGGCCAGATATGTGGAAGGATATGTGGTTCCGGTAAATATCTTTTCGGAAAGCAGCGGAGAATACTTCGCGGTCCTTCAGGACGATAACGCGCATGCGTGGGCGGAAGTCTATATGCCTTTTGAAGGATGGAGACAGGTTGAGATGACTCCGGGCTTTGACGGTAACATAACCGAAGTCGAGCTGGACGAAAAAGATAAAGACAAGAAGGACGAAAAGGACGAAGAGGAAAAAACAGAAGAAAATGAAGATGAGAAAAGCTTTTTACTCTATCGAAGACCGGTTATCATAAGCATGGCGGTGACGGCGCTCGCGCTCGCGTTTTTTATACGGCTTCTGATACTTAAATGCAGAAGAAAAGGAATCTTTCTCAGATCAGATCATGACAGGATAGTAAGAATTTTTTCAGGTTTCTATGAGATGCTTGTCTTTGATGGATTTAAGAGGGAAGCGGATGTCACGTCAGTGGAATTTACGGAAGACCTTACAGCCGGATATGAGTGTTTCACAGGGGAAGAGACCGGAAGGTTCATGGATGTGGTCTTAAGGACATTCTACGGACCGGGTGAACCGGAGAACGATGACGTCGAATATGCTTTATTGATGTATGACAGGCTTTCGGGATATTTATACGGCAGACAGAACATCATGGGAAAACTTAAGTTTAAATTGTGGAAGGCGTTCTGATGAAAACAAAGATGATCAGATTATCAGCTGTTCTGGTATTCCTTGCGGGACTTGGGATATTTATCTTTCCATATGCCTATGACAGGTATGCGGCATATAAGAGCGATAAGGTGATGGAACAGTTCAATTCGGAGCTTGAAGAGTTTGAAACCCTGCTTGAAAATCCTTCGGTATCGGATGAGATCGAAAGGATAAGGGCTTCTTTCGAACAGGAAGAAAGCGGTAAAAATGATCCGCGGGAAGGTGCTTACAAAGGTGCGCAAGAGGACGGAAAAGCGGATGTCTCTGCCGATAAAAAAACTTTGGAAGATGCTAAAAAGCTCTTGCAGTTATACTCCGAAATGTGCGATTATAATAGTAAGATTTATGCAGTGGGACAACAGAATATCAAAGATCCTTTTTCTTATGAAAAGCCGTCGATCGATCTTAAAAAATTCGGTTTTAAGGACAATGTGATCGGAATACTTACAATCGATGCCATGAATGTCGAGATGCCGCTTTATCTGGGCGCGAGCAAGTCCAATATGAAGAAAGGCGCGGCAGTACTAGGACAGACTTCGATGCCGACGGGACAGGACAATACCAATATGGTTATCGCGGCTCACAGAGGTTATCGCGGCATGGCGATGTTTCGTGACATTCAAAAACTGTCGTTTGGAGACAGGATAAGCGTCAGGACGCCGTTCGAGACTTTAGTATATGAAGTGACGCAGACCAGGGTGATCCTTCCGGATGAGAATGAATACATAATGATAGTGCCGGGAAAAAGAATGATAACGCTTTCGACATGCCATCCGTATACCAAAAATACGCACAGATATCTTGTGTACGGAGAGCTTAAGGAAAGAAACGGGAATACCGTCCCCATGGAGGGAGACGCTGTCGGAAAGAACGAAGACGCCGGTGAAAAGGACTCAGACACAGCAGGAAAGAACGCAGATGCTGTAGGAAAGAACGAAACCGGAGAAGACGGAGAAAAGAAGAACGAAACTACAGCCGACGGGCAGAGTGTTTCCGGAAACGTACAAGAAGACGGGAAAGAGAGAGCTTTTGCAGATAGAACCGAAGAAGGGATCAGGAGAAAACAGGACGACAGATCACAGACGGATCCTAACGGAGAAATCAGCTTTGATGAAGACGAAAAGATAATGATGCTTGAACGGTGGGTTCCTGTGGCAGGAATTATCATATTGACGATCCTAACGATCGTCTGTATCAAGAAACGAAAGGAGACGTGAGAATGGCTGAAAAGAATAAAGTGGGAAAGAAGAGTGCCGGCGGGAGTCCGGCAGTAAAGAAAATGTCCGGGAAAAAGAAAGCGATGATAGTGATCCCGTGTATGCTCCTGCTTCTTGTGGCTGCATTTTTCGCGCTGATCTATAAGCTTGCGTCGATGGTGGTCACGGGAAAACGACAGAGCCTTGAAGAAGCGTTAGAATGGCAGTCGGAAAGGTATGATACATCATTCTATAACAAGCTTGCGAAGACCGATTATGAGGTTGTGGGTGACGGAGAGTATGTTATCCATGCGCAGTTTCTGAAAAATCCGGAAGAAACGAAAAATTATATCATAATTTCGCACGGATATACGGATAATAGAATGGGAGCCTTAAAGTATGCGAAGATGTATCTTGAGCTTGGCTTTAACTGTATCATCTACGATCTTCGCGGGCACGGCGTAAATGATGAGTACATCACGACTTACGGTATCCTTGAAAGCAAAGATCTTATAAAGATCATCGAAGATACCAGAAAAAGATATCCGGATATAAAGATGCTTGGTATCCACGGCGAATCCCTGGGCGCGGCAACTACGATAACCGCTTTAAAATATAAGCCTGAGGTTGATTTCGCGGTTGCCGACTGCGGTTTCTCAGATCTGGAGAATGTGCTTAAAGAAGGATATCGCAACGGCAATATCCCGACTGTCGGGGTGGATATGGCCAACCTTGGATTGAAGCTGAGATATCATTATTCTCTTGATGATATGAGACCGATAGACGCGTTGGATGACAATGAGATACCGATATTGTTTATCCACGGTTCAGCGGATGAATTTATTTATCCTAAGAACTCGGAAGATATGCAAAGGAGGACGAAAGGCTACAGCGAGATTCATATGATAGAGGGAGCAGGACATGCGATGTCGATACTTACGGATCCTGATACTTATAAGGAATATGTAAGGGATTTCCTCTATACCGTAAGAAACATGTAGTGTCCGGGGCATGAAATGCGGTTTAGGGTAAAAAATACGGCATCAACGGCAGTAATAAAAGTAATATGATCAATAACGGAAAAAAGAATGTGTTGGAGGTAAAACATGGGAAAAAAAGATTTTAGGACTATATCGATAAATGCAGTATGGGGGTTTTTGTTTGCTTTATTTGCGGCTTTGTTGACAATGGGACAGGTTATTTCGTATGCCAATAATAACAGCGGACCGTCGGGTATAACCAGTTATATTAAAATAGATAAGGGAGACTCCAATCCTGTATTGATATATAAGGGCAGCAATCCTGACCTGGGTGTATTTACAATGGGTAGTATTTCGGGAATTACATATGATAAAGACAGCAATACCTTAACGATAAAGAATATTAACAGGCCAAAGTGGGGAATTGAGACGGATGAGATGGGCGTTGACTTTAAGATCCGCGTATTGGGTACATGCGCACTGAACTATATTTATATTCAGGGCGGCGTAGATAATTGGGGCGCGGGTCTTTACCTTACAGGAAGCGGAACCCTGACGGTTAACGAGAATAAAACGGCCAATAACGGTATCTATATCGAGGCCGAGTATACTCATGCTTATTTCAGACAGGGCACGGGTATGACACTTAATTCTTACGGCAAGTCGACCAGCATTTATTCGAATGATAATAAACCGGTCAATGTAAACAATACCTTATGTGAAAACGCGATAGTCCTTCCGGATACATCGCTTAAGATGAGGAAGAAGACATCTTCAGTCAGCATGAATGAGACAAAAGATGTGATCAGTTTTGAAGATGCAAGAGTAAAGTTATTACAGATAACGACTGTTTCGGGAACGGATGTTCCTAATGTTTACGCGTACCCGACTTCGTACGTGGATGGTGTACAGCTTTATACACTTTATACACTTTATAATGATTCTGTTCTTGGAAAATGCGCAAAGCCGGATGAAAAACTTGTCAATGTAAATCTTGCTGAAGAAGGTTATGCCGTAAAGTATGATGTATATGATAAGAAGGTATATACTACAGATGCATATGTAAGACTTGATTGTAAGAAAAAGACAACATTTGATGTATATAAAAATAATTCAACTGGAGTCCTGGCTTATTTTAAATATTGGGATAATAAGTATTATTCAGCATCGCTTGTAGAATCTTCTTACGGTACTTATGCCGAAGTTACGACAGTATCGGATATATCCGCATATACTCCGGTAGGAGAGACTTATACGGTATACACTTATGTTACTCAGGACATATCGATATCCGTTGCCCATGAACATACTGTGGTAAGCGTTGCTGAAGTACCGGCTACCTGTACTTCAGCAGGAACAACTGCCGGAACCATGTGCAGCGTCTGCGGTGAGACGATAACAGGCATGGAGACAATCCCAATGTTAGAACATGACCATGATGTGACAACGGTAACCAAGAAAGCATCTCCGACCGAAAGAGGAACCATAGAGAAAAAATGCAGCAAGTGCGGAGGAGATGTTGAGGTTACAGAGATAAAGAAACCGTCAAGACTTATGCTTTCAGCATATACAGTGTATGCAGATGAAAATGGAACTTACACCAGACCGACAGTAACCGTATCTGATGAAAGCGGAAATACGATAGCATCAACATATTATTCTACATCATATACAGATGTAAGTTTAAGCACCGGTAAGGTTACCGTAACTCTTAAAGGTGATTTGTATACAGGAAGCCTGGAAAAGACATTTACTATCGTAGGACTTGATACAAAACCAGAGATCACGGTAACAGCAAGATCAGAGGAGATAGACGCAAGCTGGAATAAGCTTCCGGGCGCGACCAGATACAGAGTGTTTACATATATAGGCGGGCAGTACACAAAGAAGGGTGAGACTACCGATAAATCATTTACGATTACCGGATTGAACAACGGAGTAAAGACAGGAGTCTATGTCATAGCCTATATCAACGGAAAATGGTACAATTCCGATAAGTCTCATATAAAATATGCAACTCCGACAGGTGAAGGGACAAAACCGACGCCGGTACTTACAGCAGGCAACGGAAAGATCATCGCAAATTGGGATGCGATAAGCAATGCTAAAGGGTACAGGGTATTTACATATGCTGGCGGAAAATATACTCTAAAAGCAACTACTTCAAAAACAACCTGTACAGTAACCGGATTAAATAACGGTACATTATACGGAATCTATGTCATTGCTTATATTGACGGAGCATGGAAGACCTCTGATAAAAGTTATATAAGATATGCAACTCCGACTGCTTCGGTAACAGAGACTAAACCGACGCCTGTCCTTACCGCCGGTACAAAAAAGATAAGCGTACAGTGGAATCCTCTCGGCGGCGCTACCAATTACAGAGTATATATTTATTCAGGCGGAAAATACACTTTAAAAGGAGAAACTTCCTTTAATTCGTTTACTGTTAAAAGTCTTTCATCCGGAACAGAATACGGTATATATGTTCTGGCTTATATCAACGGAACATGGAAAGCATCGGATAAAGCGCATATCAGATATGCTACAGTTTTATAAATCTGTTAGAGGCGTTTCGGAGGTCATATGGGAAGAGGTAATTCTTTAAAGGTTTTATCGGTAATTGTTTTCCTTTTTGCGGCTGTCCTGATGATGGGACAGCTGCCGGCCGGAAAACTCAAGGCATTCGCGAATAACAGCTGCGGTCCGACAGGAGTGGATAGTTATATAAAGATAGATAAGGGTGACGGAAATCCTGTTCTGATCTATAAAGGGAACAATTCCGGTTTCAGCTCCTATACTTTTGGTACGGTACAGGGGATTTCTTATGATAAAGAAAGCAATACCATTACTGTCAAAAATCTGAATAAACCTAAGTGGAGCATTGAAACTGATGAGATGGGCGTAGATCTGAAACTTAATGTGGTCGGAACATGCGCGCTTAAAAGCATCTATATTCCGGTATGTAAAAAGATCGGCGGATACACTTTCTATGAATGTAAGGGCATCAGGAAGCTGATCACTTCCGACGACATGAATTATATCGGTACAAGGGCTTTCAGCAACTGCACTTCAATACTTGAGGTAAATGTTGGCAGCGGCTGTAATATCATCGGTTCATACGCCTTTTGCGGCAATACAAGTCTTACAAAGGTGACGGGATGTAAGTCGGCAACTTTAATAGATACCGGAACTGCAGTGACAGTGATCGGTCAGTATGCTTTCCAGAATACAACATCACTGAAAAAACTGTATCTGAGAAGCGCGAAGATCGGAACGGTCGGTGAATATGCCTTGAAGGGAATAAACGCAGGAGCAGTCATATATGTGCCAAAGAGTGTTCTTGGTAAATACAGTACGGGAATTTTTAAGAATAAGGGACAGGCTGCCGGAGTGAGATTTAGCGGGATCTGATAAAGGAGGACAATATGTTTGGCAGAAGAAAACCGGATGAAGCCGTGATGTGCGGCGGAACTACCAGAAGATATGACGCAGGCGCGCCTAAGACAATAACTTCCAATAATATGATTTTGTTTGATGTACATTCACGCGTAAGGGATTATATTGATCCGGCTGATATACCTAAGGGGAAGAAACTGATCACAAGTATAGAGGCATTTGCCGTAAAGTCAAAACAGGGAAGTCTGTTGAGGCTTTGCGTCAATAAAGACAGATATACACGAAACACGGACGAGGTATACGCGGGTCATGTGAAAGAAGATATTTTCTCAAAGCTTACCGCCATGGCGAAAGAGGAAAACATGGCAGCCGAAAACGGCAGATACAGTTTCACCCATGGTCTGCCTGAGGATTTCGGCGGGAGCATCAGGGTTAAATTCATGAGCGGAGAATATATAAACGTTACCTGCAACCAGTCGCCGGTCATCACTACAAACACAGCCGACAGGATATGGAATATATTCAGTAAGGCTTTAGAAGGGGAGAAAGTTGAACGGCCTGATGTATCGGAGATAACGAAGATTTATTTTGAAGAGCTGTATAAGGACGGCTTCAGAAGAGTAACTCTTGATATAACAGAAGATGGATGCGAGTGTTTTAAAAGTGCGAAATATTCCGCGGATTCAAAACTTTATGAGAGCAGGACAGAATTTGCAAAAGAAGAACTTTCTAAAATACTTGATATAGTTGATAAGCATGATATCCTTACTCTTGAAGGTCTGCCAAGGGAATTTACCGAGATCTCAGGGGGAAAGACACTTGAGTTTACGTTAAAAAACGGAAGAAAGATAGCTGTATTATCTGATTTCGTGGTGCCGAGAGCGATACATGATAAGTTGTTTAAAATTGAAATGGCATTAAAGTAAACATGAAATATTTGAAAGGGATTTTGCAATATGATCGAAATTAATCATGTTCCTGTACTCAATATTCAGGAGTCAATACTAAAGACTCTGGATGTATGCGGATTTGCAAGTTATTCGCTGATACATACCGCGATCTCGGATGCTAAAAAGACCCAGCGGCTTATCCGCAAATTATACGGTCACAATATAATTGACAAGGCAAGCGATGAGTATTTTTTATATTCACTGGGGAAAACGCCGGATGAATGCGATCCTGACATGCTTAAAGCTTTCTGGGCGTTCTATTTTGCCAACAATAAATGCTTTAAGACAGTCCTCATTTCCGTATCACAGGGGACCGGTCCGGTAATGCTTCAATATATGAGAAATGACAGAATGTATAAGATCGTGGTTGTAAACGGAGATTTTGAAGAAAAATACAGGGACGCATTAAGGGAAAACCGTATGAAAGAACCCGGCAGGTGGCTGTTTGTCTTTTCCGATGAGGAGGAGGCAGTAAGGAGCCGGCTTGGTGACGGGCTTGTCGCAAGAAAGATATTTATGGAATTCCCCGATAACGATATTGCGTCAAAGCCGGGAATAAAACTGATGGATTAAGACCTGAAATACACATTTCCGATGAAAAATCTTTAAAAGTAAAGAAAAAAACACTAAAGAAGAAACAGTGAATGGAAAGACTTAAAGGAATAAGGAAAGAACATCTTAGAAAGAATAGAAATCTGGTACAGGACATGGATAAACGGAGCAGACTGTCTAAGACAGGTTATATGATAACGGCAGCGATGATCTGCTGTTTTCTATGGGGAAGCGCATTCCCCTGCATAAAAACAGGATACAGGCTACTTGGTATAGGATCGTCGGATTATGCGTCAAGAATACTCTTTGCCGGAGTAAGATTCGCGTTGGCGGGAATTATGGTTATCGCATTTGCTTCGCTGCTCGAAGGTCATTTTAAGAGACCGTCGGATTTTAAAAGAATAGCAGTATTGAGCATCTTCCAGACAGTTGTTCAATACTGTTTTTTCTATACGGGACTTGTATATACAACCGGAGTGAAATCATCCGTAATAAACGGAGCGGGAACATTTCTTACATTATTTGTCTGCTGCCTTATCTTTCATCAGGAGAAACTGAGTTTTATCAAGGTTGCGGGCAGCCTTCTCGGATTCGCCGGGATCATACTGATTAATCTCTCGGATGGTTTGAATCTTGATATGAGTTTAAAAGGAGAAGGTTTTGTACTCATATCCTCGCTCTCGGGAGCGTTCGCGTCGGGTTTCATAAAGCATTTTTCCAAGAAGTCGGACGTTGTGATGCTTTCGGGATATCAGTTCTTTGTAGGAGGACTTGCAATGTCTGTCTTCGGTACTGCGATGGGAGGCACGCTTCATATAAGTTCGGCGGCAGCGGTCCTGCTCATACTTTATATGGGGTTCATATCTGCGGCGGCGTATACGCTGTGGGGACTGCTGTTAAAATACAACGATGTCTCTAAGGTGTCTGCATGTAAATTCATGAATCCGGTATTCGGGGTGATCCTTTCGTATATAATACTCGGAGAAAGAGGACAGATGGGAATCAGACTTGCAGCGGCGCTCGCGCTGGTCTGCATGGGAATATACCTGGTTAACAGAAAAGTTACTGTTCACAATAGCATTAGAAAGAACGAAAACAGTCAGTCTGAATGATTGGCTGTTTTTTTTTATAAAATTTGAAAAAACGTGTTGACATATAATATTATATGAGATATAGTATCAACAGAAACAATATTATATCACATATAATATTGTAGGGAACACAGAAAGCGTTCCTGAAAATTCAGATCATCTTACGGAGATGATCATAAGGAAGGTGAATTTATGATCTATCAGATTACGGCGCCGCTGCTTGACGCGTGTGTCCTCGGAATAGTGGCGATAGAAGATACCTATGGGTATACGCTGACACAGAAAGTCAGAGAGCTAGTGGATATTTCCGAATCGACGCTTTATCCGGTGCTTCGGCGGCTTCAGAAAGACGGACAGCTGACTACGTATGACAGACCGTTTCAGGGAAGGAACAGAAGGTACTATTCAATTACGGACAGCGGGAGAACACAGCTTAAGTTCTATTCGGATGAATGGGAAGTGTATAAAGAAAAGATCGACAGGCTGATAGGATATTCCGGAAGCGGCAGCGAATTAAGAGTACAGGAATACAAGGAGAAGACAGACACAGACAGTCTTTCCGGCAAGTCAGATGATGATGAAAGTATAGTTTGAATACAGGAAGGAGCAGAAAGATGAACAAACAGCAATTTATGAAAGAGCTCGATAAGAGACTTAAAGGCCTGTCGAAAGAAGACAGGAATGACGCGATACAGTATTACGAGGAATTCTTCGCGGATTCGGGAGTCGGTGAGAAGGACGACGTTATTCCACTGGCAGGAAAGCCGGAAGAAGTGGCAAGAAAGATTATAGGGGAATCGGTTGATAAACAGGACAAGAAGCTGGAAGATGAAGGCGGAGTAGGGAACAGCATCAAAGCTGTATGGCTTGTTATCCTTGGAATATTTGCCGCGCCGATAGCGCTTCCGCTGCTGATAACGGCAGGCGTTCTGGTATTTGTATTCTTTGTGGTAATGTTCGCCCTGGGTATATCATTTGCGGCTGTAGCGCTGACTGTGATAGCGATGGGATTCCTGCTGCTGCCGGGAGTTTTATGGTCGTCCGGAGCGCAGGCGGTTGTGATAATAGGCATGTCGCTTATGTGCATAGGAGTGGGAATATTATTTTTCTATCTTGTGTCGGCGATATTTAAAGCCATCGCCAACCTAAGCATGAAACTGTTCAGAAAGATAAGCAAAAGAAGGAGGACAGCATAATGAAGAAAGTAAGCAGGATGATCAAAGCGGCGGCATTTGTAATGCTGATCGCGGGAGCTGTAATTACGGGGATCGGATATTCAAAGGGTGGAAAGCTTAATTTTATAATTGATTATAATGAAAAGCAGATCATCTATACAAGCGCGCAGACTGAAAAAGAGACAACAATTGATAAAGACGGTGTGTCGTCTTTAAGGATAGAAAACAATGCAGGTGATATAAGGATCAAAAAGGGAACGGAGTTTAAAGTTACGGCAGAGGGTGATGAGAACGATCTGCCGGACATAACAACAAAAGACGGGAAACTGGTCATCTGTTCAAAAGCTGCTAATACTGATGCAAATAATTTCGGTGTGGGAATACTTAGCTTCATGAAAGGGAGACTGTCGGTTGGAATACCTTTTAAATCCATGAGGATAGAAGTTGAGATACCTGAAGGAACACTGCTTGAGAATATAGAAATAATAAGTGAAGCAGGAAATGTAAAGGTAAACGGGATAGATGCCAAAAGGCTGGAAGCTGAACTTGATGTGGGAAATATAGATCTAAGTTCCTGCAGCATTGCAGATATTGAGATGAAAAATGATTGTGGAAATATTGATATCGAGTCAACGGTTTCGGATATTCTGGACTTAAGTAATGATATGGGCAATATTGATGTGAAGCTTATAGGAAATATAGATGAATACGTCATCGATGCGGAAACCGATCTCGGAGAAGTGAAGATCAACGGAGATGATAAGAGGAATTCGTATTCACAGAGACCGGATACAGCTGATAAACATCTTAAGGCTGAAAATGACTGCGGGAATATCCATGTAAGGATCAATAAATAGAAGAATGCGAATGGATCAGAAAAAGCTGCAGCTAAATTTGAGAAAATTATAGCATATTATTTTAAATTGAACAAAAACAATAACCAATAAGCAGAAAATATGCGACATATTGCACAAAAATTTTCAAGAAGTATATGAACACTGTCAATTGACTGACAGTGTTCTTATACGTTATACTAAAACTTGTAAGATAAAAATAGAATTTTATAGTAACAGTCAGAAAAAGGGGGTTTTGATCTTGGTTTATACCGTAACCTTTAATCCATGTCTGGATTATATAGTAACCGTAGATGATTTTAAACTTGGTCTTACCAACAGGACGTCATCAGAACTTATTCTTCCGGGAGGAAAGGGGATCAATGTATCCATAGTACTCAGCAATCTGGGGATCGAGAATACTGCCATTTATTTTTCCGCAGGATTTGTAGGTGATGAGATAACGAGAAGAGTTTTGGAAAGCGGTATAAAGTCTGAGGAGATAAAACTGTCTAAAGGTTGCTCAAGGATCAATCTCAAGCTTAAATCAATTGACGGAACAGAGATCAACGGAGCAGGTCCGGATATTTCAGAGGAAGATATCAGAGCGCTTTATGAAAAACTGGATATGATACAGGAGGGCGATACTCTGGTGCTTGCGGGCAGCATTCCTAAGACTATGCCTAAGACTATATACAGTGAGATAATGGAAAGGCTGATGGGCAGAGGTATAAGGATAGTTGTGGATGCGACAAAAGACCTGCTGGTCAACGTGCTTAAATACAAGCCGTTTCTTATCAAACCCAACAATCATGAACTGGGTGAGATCTTCGGAGTTGAGCTTAAGACTAAAGAAGAGGTTATCCCTTATGCCGGGAAACTGCTGGAGATGGGAGCTGAGAATGTGATCGTTTCCATGGCGGGAGAAGGAGCTGTATTCGTAAGTTCCAAAGGCGATATCTATCTAAGAGAGGCTCCGAAAGGAAAGCTTGTAAACGGAGTCGGCGCTGGAGATTCCATGGTAGCGGGCTTTATAGCAGGTTATCTTAAGGAAAACGATCTTCTGAACGCGTTCAGGATGGGACTGGCAACAGGTTCTGCCAGCGCATTTTCGGAATATCTTGCTACAAAAGAAGAAGTTGAAAAAGTATTCATGACAGTTGAATGAGAATACCTGAGGTATTCTT
>CACZSY010000106.1 GCA_902783965.1 uncultured Lachnospiraceae bacterium | reverse complement strand
CTGTAAAAACTGTTGATTATTATGATCCGCTGTTTTCGGCGCTTAATCTATACAGAACAGGCAACAAAGAACAGTGCGCGATAGCCATGTCAAAGATAGATACTTCTAAATTTGAAAGCGAAGCGGCGAAGAAGCTGTTTAACGATATAACCAAGGATATCTATCCTGAGTTTATTGAGAAATACTATAAAGAGGGAAGAAACCTGTGCAATTCGGGAAAATATAAAGAAGCGATAGCCAAACTTCTTCCGGCTTATAAGATGGATCCTGCTAACGGTGACGTGATGTACTTTATCGGACGTTCATACCAGAAGAGCGGAGATTACAATAACGCGAGAAAGTATTACATGCTTCTTATAACGAATGCTGCCAGCAACGACAGGGTGGCTACCGCAATAAGCAGGATAAAAGAGATAGACAAAGCGGATCCGGAAGGAGCGCAGCCTATCCCTGAGAGAAAGAAAGAAGAGACAACCAGGTAAGAGACATAAGATTAGAGAGCTTTTATTAATAAAAAGGCTCTCTTCTTTTGTCCAAACGGGGGGGACGCATGGAAGTTTCCATGCGCGGCGGGAATGGAAGATCCCATCTCACATTCCCGGTTGAAAAGTTAATAAAGTAAAATGACAGGAGGGGAATATGTATACAAGACTTGAGGGAGAGTGTCTCA
Source organism: uncultured Lachnospiraceae bacterium (assembly GCA_902783965.1). GTDB lineage: Bacteria > Bacillota > Clostridia > Lachnospirales > Lachnospiraceae > RUG11200. The sequence goes on along the minus strand of CACZSY010000106.1, from coordinate 22,917 downwards.
TGATCGAGATGAAAGGAGATATTGATCATCATCATGCTTCCCGGATAAGGGAAGAGGTAAAACTTATGCTGTCCTTCCATCCGGTAAGGGAAGTGGTTATGGATTTTAAGGATGCCGGATTTATGGACAGTTCTGCTATAGGACTTGTGCTGGGAAGGTATATCGATGCGAATGAAGCCGGAGCGGGATTAAAACTGATAAATACAGGTGAGAGAGTAAAGAAGATGCTTAAGCTTGGAGGTATATATAAGCTTAAAGGGATAGTAATAGAGTAGAAGATAAAAAGTTATATAGTAAAAGGGAAAAGAGGAAGAATTATAATGGATAAGTTAAAAACAAAGATTGAATTTGATGCTGTTTCCGACAATGAAGCATTTGCGAGAATAGCGGCAGCTGCATTTGTCTTAAAAGCTGATCCGCTGGTGGAGACTATGGAAGACATTAAGACGGCGGTCAGTGAAGCCGTGACAAACTGCGTGATACATGGTTACGGCAATTCGGGCGGCAGGATAGTAATGGAAATGGAGCTTGAAAAAGAGGAGGATGCATACATATTCAGTGTTGTCATAGAAGACTTCGGAAAGGGGATAAAGGATGTGGTCAAAGCAAGGGAACCGATGTATTCGGAATGCAGCGAAGAAGAAAGATCGGGAATGGGATTTACATTTATGGAGCTTTTCATGGATGAACTTACGGTAGATTCGACCTTAGGAAAAGGGACTAAGGTATGCATGAGAAAAAAGATCATGGATTGAAATGAAAGGACCGAGGATGGTATTATGGAGAGGAGTCTAAGGGAAAAAAGGATTTTTGAAAACCGTCCGCTTGTCATAAGTATTGTGAAAAGATTCATGAACAGAGGGGTAGAAACCGCCGATCTTATACAGATAGGCATGGTCGGACTTATCAAAGCGGCTGACAGGTTTGATGAAAGCTATAATGTGAAATTCTCTACCTATGCAGTGCCGGTGATAACCGGTGAGATAAAGAGATTCTTAAGAGATGACGGAATGATAAGAGTATCCCGCAGTCTGAAGGAAAAGGCTGTCTGCATAAAGCAGGTTAAGGAAGAATATATCAAGGCCTGCGGCTGCGAACCTCCGGTGGAGGAACTGTCACGGATAACAGGATATTCAACGGATGAGATAATAGTGACGCAGGAGTCCGTTTTACAGATCGAATCTCTGGATGCCAATATGTATGAGGATGATCTTACCTTGCAGGAGAAGATCGGAAGTACAGATGACAATGAAGAAAAGCTCCTTAACAGGATAGCATTGCGCAAAGCCATAAAGGAGCTTTCACAGGAAGACAGAAAGATAGTAAGTCTGAGATATTATTCCGGACTGACCCAGACGGCTACCGCGAAGCTTCTGGGAATGACGCAGGTTCAGGTCTGCCGGAGAGAGAAAAAAATACTTGAGATATTAAAGAAAGGGCTTACCTGACGGAAGCCTTTTCAAGAATACCTTTTATTACATGAGTGAGCATGAGCTGTGTATATACGCTGCCGGGCTCACTTTTTAATTCATTAATATCCACGCCCTCCTGGAGCTGTTTTTCGATATTCTTGGCGCAGGACGGGATCAGAGGATAGGAAGCCATGGTATTTTCATCCATGTCGAGTATCTCAACGGAATTGATACTGTTCTTATCGATCGTAAGCTCGACGCTCATATTACTGTTATTGATGGAAAAGCAGCTTGTATATTTTCCCGGAGTATATAATGTCTCTTCGGTCTCGGGTTTTGCAGAATTCTTTGTTGAAGGAAGGATTATACAGAACAGGATAACAGCAAAGATTATGGCGATCAGTATAAATATCAGTGTGTATATGATGTCCTTTAAGGATAAGAGCATTAGTCTTGATTTAGCCATGGTGATCCTCCGAAACAGATTATTGTATAGTATATTCATATGTATGTTGGGAAGGATTTATTCTATAAAAGAGTACTACCAGTTTCGCAGTATTATTGTTATAATGATTTCAGAGTCAAAAGTCTGTTCCTGAGGTAAACCCGATCACAGGTGGGAGCACAAAGCGAAACGATCCGCAACCTGCTTTTGGCGATCTGATAATAAAAAAAGGGGGATAATCATGTCTGTACGGTTCATAAAAGGCGTCAGCGGAAGCGGCAAAACAAGGTGGCTTTGCAATTATGCCATAGAAGAATCTAAGAAATATCCTGATAAACAGTTTTTTTATATAGTACCCGAACAGTTTTCCCTGAAACTGTCACAGACCATACTTGATATGCATGAAGCCCATGCGATAATGAATATCGATATCTTAAGCTTTAACAGGCTTGCCTATCGTGTTTTTGACGAGCTTGGTATAAAGACCGGAGCGCTGCTCGATGATTCGGGAAAGTCAATGTTGATAATGAAGATACTGGAAGATCATGCGCAGGAGTTCAGACTTTTTAATGCGAATATATCAAGGGACGGATTTGCAGAAAGCCTGAAGTCGGCGGTAAGTGAGATAAGCCAGTATATGGCGGATACGGATGAGATGACGAAGGCTTTGGAAGGACATCCGTATACACAGGAAAAGTACAGGGAGCTGGGACTCTTATATGATCACTATAGGGATTTTATAAAAGACAGGTTCATGCAGCCTGAAGATATTCTGGATAGATTAAGCGGGGAGGCGGAAAAATCAGAGCTGCTTAAGGACTGCGTTATTATCCTTGATGAGTTTACAGGCTTTACGCCTCATCAGTATGCTGTATTGGAAAAGCTCATAAAGATCGCTTCGAATGTGCTTATAGCCGTTAATATCGATCCGTTCAATATGAACGATAAACTGTTCGTAATGGGCAGGGAGATGATGGATAACATATCTAAGATCTGCGCGGATCAGCATGTGGAGCCTGATATGAAGAACAGCGTGGAACTGAAAGACACTGTAAGATTTAAAAGTCCTGCTTTAAAGCATCTTGAAGCAGATATCTTCAGATATCCTTATACGGTATTTGGCGAAAAGACGGAAGATATCAGGACCGGTTATGCCAGAGATTTAAAAGCCGAAGCGGGGTATGCCGCGTCCATGATACTTCATGAAGTCAGGGAGAATGGTTTGAGATTCCGTGATATAGCCGTTCTTACCGGCGATCCAACGCAGTATTTTCCTGAACTTGAAAGGCAGTTCGGATCAAGGGGGATACCGTATTTCCTTGATTCGGGAAGAAGTCTTTCGGGGAACCTGTTTGTAGAAATGCTCTGTATGGTTTTAGACCTCGCGCAGTATGATTACAGATTTGAAGATGTGATAGGATATATCAAATGCGGGATGTCCGAAGTGAGCGCTGAAGATGCGGATATCCTTGAGAGCTATGTAAAAGTATTGAACCTTCGTTCAATGAAAAAATGGAGCAAAAGCTTCACAAGAGTCCTTAAGGGAAAATATGAGACAGACCTTGAAAAGCTTGAAGCAATAAGGCTTAAAGTCATGGAAGAAACGGCGCCTTATGTAAAGCTGTTAAAAGAAGCAAAGACTGCAGCTGAAATAACAAAGATCCTTTATGATATGACTGTTAAGAGGGATTGCTGCAGAAAGCTTAAGGAATTGTCGGAGGAATTCGGCAGGGATAAAGATTTTTCGAGAGCGAAGGAATATGAACAGATATACAGGATATTCTTGGAGCTTTTCGACAGGATATATACATTCCTCGGAGACTGTGAGACAGGACTGAATGAGTATAAGAGAATGATATTAAGCGGGGCGGGCAATGTACGGATAGGGATAATACCGCTGAGTCAGGATTCGCTCATTGTGGGAGATCTGGAAAGAACCAGGCTTTCGGGAGTTAAGATGATATTTTTAATGGGAGCAAACGAGGGAGTGATCCCGAAAAAGATCGAGCACGGCGGGATCATCAGTGAGAGCGAAAGAAGGATCATGCTTGAAAAGGGTATCAAGCTTGCGAAAGACAGCAGCAGCGCAGCCTTTGAACAGCAGTTTTATATTTATCTGGCGCTGACAAAGGCAGCCGAAAAGATCTGCATCACATACAGCAGAGTTAACGCGGCGGGGAAAGCGCAGGCGCCTTCATTCCTCATCGAAAGGCTTCAAAGGATGTTCCCGGGATGCAGACATGAAGAGGCAGCAGCGGTATTTGACGAGACGCAGGCAAAGGAAATATTTATCAGCGGGCTCGAAGATAAAAACAGGATGGGTAACGGGCAATGGCGGCAGATAGCTGCGTTTGCGCTTAATGAAAGTTCTCAGAAGGAAAAGTATGAGAAGATCTTAGTGCAGGCGGCGAGAAAGAAAGACGTCAATATCCCGCCTGAAACGGCAAGGAGGATATTTGATCTTGAAAGGCTCAGCGTTTCGAAGATAGAACAGTATTTCAAGTGCTCCTATGCATATTTTATGAAATATGGTTTAAAACTTACTCCGGAGCTTACATATGATCTCTCCGCGGCAGACCTTGGAACCATCTACCATGAAGTGCTCGAAAAGATATTCAGGGTGATCAAAGACGCGTCGAAGAATGGAAAGGAACCTGATGAAAAAGAGATCGAAGCTTACATAGAAAGCTTTGTGGATGCGGCGATAGAAAAGTATTTTACGGAAGAGATGTACGAGTCGGCAGGCAATCGTTTTCTTGTATTCAAGATAAAGAAACTGATGGAGCAGACCGTGGAGACCGTGCTCAGAAACAGCAAGGCGGAAGGATTTATACCGTCGGAATTCGAGCTTGAATTCAGGATCAGGAGGAAGGGAAGAGCAGATATAGAGGGAAAGATCGACCGTATCGATTATAAAGATGAAGATGATAAGAGAACTTACAGGATAACGGACTACAAGTCGTCCAAAAAGGATTTTGATCCGACGCTCTTTGCGAACGGAATAGACCTGCAGCTTGTGGTGTATTCCATCGCAGCGGATGATATCCTTAAGAAGAAGCTTTATTCCCGGAAGATCGCGCTGCCGTCAGGCATTTATTACTATAAGCTTGACAGACCGTTTATCGAATTCGAAGAAGCGTTTTCCGATAACGGAACGCTGACAAAGGAGAACGAAAGATTTATGGAGATGCTTGATAAAGAGCTTAAGCCGTCGGGACTTGATATCGAAGGCGGGAAAAAACCCGTCGGGATGAACGGGCTTAAGGTCTTAAGAAAGAAAGCTCTTGAAAAATTCGATGAGTGCGAAGAGGGGATCAGGAACGGAAATATCAGAATAGATCCGTATCAGTATGATAAAAAGAACGCCTGTGAGTACTGCGACTATATAAATATCTGCGGATTCAACAGTGAGAAGGAACATTTCAGAAGGTTAAAGAGAGTAAAACTTGAAGATATCCTGACACAAGACAGCGCGTCGGATGACGGAGATGAAAATATCAGTATAGAACCTGCAAAGACAGTGCTTTCGACGGATAAAGGTTTCTACAGGGAGGAAGAATAATGCAGTGGACGAAAGAACAGGAAAATGTGATAAAGGCCGGCGGGACCGATCTTCTTGTCGCTGCCGGAGCAGGTTCGGGTAAGACGGCGGTCCTGGTCGAAAGGATAATACAGAAGCTTCTTGACAAAAGATCGCCTGTGAGCATAGACCGGTTCCTGGTCGTAACATTTACCAACGCTGCGGCGAACCAGATGAAGCAGAGGATAATCAGGGCGATAGAAGAAAGACTTTCAAAAGAGCCGGATAACGAGTGGCTCAAGACACAGCTGACACTTGTCAATTCTGCAATGATTACGACCATAGACAGTTTCTGCAAATATGTCTATATGAATTATTTTAACGATATCGGCGCGGATCCTTCCCTTAAGATAGCGGATGAAGTGGAAGCGGACATGATCAGATTAGATGTCTTAAAAGAGATCATAGAGGAGGCATACCGGCGCGGTGATGAGGAATTTCTGAGCTTTGCGAAGAATTATTCCGGAGCGAAAAAGACGGACGAGTTTTCAGATTATATTTATGAGCTGCATAAGAAAGCTTCTTCATTGGTAGATCCGTACATGTGGATAAAAGAGCTTCCCCTGCTGTATGATTCCGGGGAGCTTGATATTCTTGTGTTCAGACACTGCATCGATATGGCAGGATATGCGGGAGAGCTGGCAAGGGAACTTGACGGCTGGCTGACCGAAAGCGGCAACGACGGACTTAAATATGCGGATAACGTAAGAGCGGATATGGAACTGATAGACGGTATCTGCGCGGCCGGGGATATGACGCAGCTTAAGGAGCTTCTCATAGAAAAGTTCTCAAGGCTTGCCACGATCAAAGGAGTGGATGAGCAGGTAAAGGCTGTCGTTAAGAATAAAAGAGACAAGTACAAGGAGATCATTGATAAGATCAGAAAAGATTATTTTTCATACAGCGAAAAAACCTATGAGATGCTGAAAGAGGCGGAATATAAGAACGTATCCGTACTCTCTGAGCTCACGCTTGATTTCATGAAAAGATATGATGAGAAAAAGCTTGAAGCGGGGCTTATGGATTTTTCGGATCTTTCGCATTTTGTACTTGATATAGTATGGGATAAAGAGAATAACTGTCCCAAAGCGGCAGCTAAGGAAATGGCGGACTTTTATCATGAGATAATGATAGATGAGTATCAGGACAGCAATGACGTCCAGGAAAGGATACTTACGGCAGTTTCAGGAATGTATGAAGGAAGAAACAACATCTTCATGGTAGGAGACGTCAAGCAGAGCATATACAGGTTCAGGATGGCGAAGCCGGAATTATTCAATGAGAAATATTCGGCTTATGCGCCGTATGATGACGGAGAGCCTGTATCGGGAGTCAGGGGAAGAGTTATCGATCTTCATGAAAACTTCAGAAGCGCGGATCACTGCATAGATCTGGTCAACGATATTTTCTCAAAAATAATGAGAAAAGAGGTCGGCGGTATAGATTACGATGACAGGGCAGCGCTGATTTTCGGAGCCAAAAAGCTTAATGAGACTGACATCAACGGCGTACCGGCCAATAAGGAAAAGCTTAAGAATGAGATAGAGATCTTCATCGGTAACGAAGATATGAACTATGACAGGGAACAGGCTGAAGCGTTAATGATATGCGCTCGCATCAAAAAGCTTATGGAAGAGGACATTTATATTACCGAAAACAGTGGAGACGGGATCGTAAGAAGAAAACTCAGATACGGAGATATCGTGATACTGTTAAGGAAACTTAAAGGTTACAGCGATGTATTTTCAGAGGTGTTTGAAAAGAACGGAATACCTTTGGAGACTGAGAGCAGTACAGGATATTTTGATACCCCTGAGATAAGGACGCTTCTTGACGCGTTAAGGGTTATTGATAATCCTTATCAGGACATTGCACTGGCGGGAGTGTTAAGCTCATCCGTTATCGGAATGGAAGCGGGAGAGCTTGCGGAGCTTAGAGCTAAGTATCCGGATTGTCATCTGTATGAGGGAATATTTAAGTATATAAATGAGTCCTGCGATACGCCGCTTTATGAAAAATGCATGGAGTTTATCTCATTTCATGAAAGATATAAAAAGAAGAGCGGATATAAGACTATAGGAGAACTGATATCGGATATCGTAAGCGAAACAGGTTATTACGATCAGGTCTGCGCGCTTGGCAGCGGCGAAAAGAGAAGAGCCAATATCGACGCACTGATCAATAAAGCTTCAGGTCTTTCAGAGAAGAGCAGCAGAAGCCTTCATTCATTTATCGCGACGATCGAGAAGATGAAGAAATATGAGAAGTCGTTTGAACCGCCGGCGCTGGTTTCGGAAAACGACGCGGTAAGGATAATGACTATACATAAGAGCAAGGGCCTTGAGTTTCCTGTGGTATTTGTAAGCGGCTGCATGACCGACATCAATCTCATGGATACCAGGGACAGGCTCCTTATGGATCCTAAGCTTGGAATATCCCTTCAGAACAGGGATTATGACAAAAGGCTCAAGTACAATGACAGAAGCCGGAAACTGATGGCGTATAACATAAGAGAAGACTGCATAGGAGAGGAACTGAGGATACTTTATGTCGCGCTCACAAGAGCTAAAGAAAAGCTTATAATCACCGGCTGCGACATATTGGATGATGAGTTTGACGAACAGGAATATCTCGACGGGTATTCAATGCCTGCTTCCGGAGAAAGGCTCAATGTCATAGAGATATTAAAGAGTAAAAGGTATATGGACTTTATCCTGAAAGCCCTTATGCCTGAGCACATGGATATGGTAACTTTCCACACCCCGGAAGATATTGAAGAAAGCGTAACCGAAGCGGAAAAAGAAAGGATATCGGATTATCTTGATATCAACAGGATCAAAGAAATGACGGCTTCGGTTAAGGAAGGTCCTTATTATGATACGCTTAAGGAACAGAGGGATTTCAGGTATCCTTATACGGCGGCGGTGCTCACCCGCGCCAAGAGTTCGGTATCGCAGATAAAACATGAGTATATGAAAGACGAGGAGTATCAGGGCTATATCAGTAAGGAAAAGGCTGATGAACCTGTTTTGGAGCCGGAGTTTATCAAGAAGGAACGGGAAGCCGGAAAGACAGCCGCAGCTGATGGAGCAGCAGATGAGAAAGCTGCGAAAGAAGGCGGTACAGCAGCGTATGAGATCGGCGCGGCGGACAGAGGAACTATATATCACAGCATCATGGAGCATTTAAGGCTTGATCCGAAACCTGATCTCGCGGATATAGAAGCGCAGGTTAAGAAGATGAGAGCGGACGGCTTTCTTCCGGAAGGTTTTGAAACTGTTATCGATCTGAAAAAGATAGAAAGATTTGTTGAAAGCGAATACGGACGAAAAGCCTGTGATGCTTATAAAGCAGGAAAACTGTACCGTGAAAGGCAGTTCTATCTTAATCTTGAAGATGAGGTATCAAAGGAGCCTGTGGTGGTCCAGGGGGTTATAGACGCCTATTGGACACAAGAGGATCCTGCGGACAAAGAAGATGTGATCATACTGCTTGATTATAAGACTGACAGGGTTAAAGATCATAACGCCGGGAAGGTATTTAAGGACAGATATGAAAAGCAGCTTGAAATATATGAGGAAGCTTTAAAAAGAGTCAGTGGACAAAAGGTCAAAAAAAGGATAATATATTCTTTTGAACTGGATAAAGCATTTGAGATATAAAAATGTGTTTACCTGTTAATAGGAGGATCGGTTATGGAAGCATATTCCGGGTTTGCGTCTGTATATGATGAATTTATGGAAGATGTGCCATATGACGAATGGTGCGATAATCTCGTAAAGCTGTTGAATGATAACGGAGTTACCGAAGGGTTGATAGCTGAGCTTGGCTGCGGCACGGGAAGCATGACCAGAAGGCTTGCGAAGCGGGGGTTTGACATGATAGGAATAGATAACTCCGAATCAATGCTTTCTGTAGCTATGGAGGAAAATGAGGAAGGAAGCCTGTATCTTCTGCAGGATATGAGGCAGTTCGAGCTTTACGGAACCGTGGAAGCATTTGTCTGCGTCTGTGACAGCCTTAATTATATCACTGAAAAGGAAGACCTGCTCACGGTATTCCGGCTTGTCAATAATTATCTTGAAAAAGACGGGATATTTATCTTCGACATCAATACCGAATATAAATACATGAACCTTCTCGGGACAAGGACTATAGCGGAAAACCGCGAGGATGCAAGCTTTATCTGGGAAAACACTTATTATGAGGATGAAAAGATAAATGAGTACGAGCTTACGCTTTTTATTAAGAATGAGAGCGGAAGCTTTGATAAGAGTACGGAGTATCATTATCAGAGGGCTTACAGCCTTGATGAGATCAAAGAGGTCATTAAGCTTTCGGGAATGGAATATATAGGAGCCTTCGATACGCAGGGTCTGACGCCTGTGCGGGGGGATTCCGAGAGGATCTATATAATTGCAAGGGAAGGATATCAGGAGAACAAATACTATGGATTACTTGATCAAAGCAACTGCGGCGAACGGACAGATAAGGGCATTTGCCGCAACGACTAAAGAACTTACAGAACACGCGAGACAGATACATGAATGTTATCCGGTCATAACGGCAGCTCTCGGAAGGACGCTCTGCGCGGGAGTTATGATGGGCAGCATGATGAAATCGGAAGACGATCTTTTAAGCATTATAATAAGCGGAGACGGACCTGCGGGTAAGATCACGGTCACTGCCGACGCGAACGGCAACGTAAAGGGAACTGTATCCAACCCTTTCGTTGACCTTCCGGCGAACAGCGTAAAGAAGCTTGATGTGGGCGGAGCCGTCGGAAAAGGGTTTCTTACAGTTATCATGGATACGGGGCTTAAAGAACCGTATGTTTCCAGGACGGAGCTTGTGTCGGGTGAGATCGCGGAAGATCTGACATATTATTACGCGTCAAGCGAACAGATACCTTCATCGGTCGCTCTGGGAGTTCTGATGAATAAAGAAAATACCGTAAGGGAAGCGGGAGGATTTATAATCCAGCTTATGCCGGGAGTAAGTGATGAGACCATAGACTCGCTTGAAGTCAAGCTCGCGTTGCCTTCCGTGACTTCAATGCTTGACAAGGGCATGACGCCTGAGGATATTCTTGAATTAATTCTTGGAGATTTTGAACTCAGCATTAATGAGAAGATGCCTGTCGCATACACCTGCGACTGCAGCAGGGAGAGATTCGCGAGAGGGATAATGAGCATTGACAAGGAAGATATTAAGAGCATGATCGAGGACGGACAGCCGGCTGAGGTGGTCTGCCAGTTCTGTAAGAAGGTATATACTTTCGATGTTGAGGAATTGAAAGGATTTCTGGCTTGACTAAATTGAATGGGCATCATGAAAAAGGAGAATTTTTATAAAATGAAAACAGACATAAGCAGGATCCCGGAACTCATCCCGGAACAGTATGAGTTAAAAGAGATCCGTGAGATCAAAGATATAAGCAGCGTTGGAGTGGTGCTTAACCACAAGAAAAGCGGAGCAAGGATAGCTGCAGTCTTAAATGAAGACGACAACAAAGTATTCTCTGCGGCATTTCGCACGCCGCCGTCAGATTCAAAGGGAATCCCTCATATAGTTGAGCATTCCGTTCTCTGCGGTTCGAAAAAATATCCGCTGCGCGATCCGTTCATTGAGCTTGCGAAGGGCTCGCTTAAGACATTTTTAAACGCGTTTACTTATCCTGATAAGACCGTTTATCCTATAGCAAGCTGCAATGATAAGGATTTTGCCAACCTCTGCGACGTGTATATGGATGCCGTATTTAATCCGAGGATATATGAGATACCTGAGATATTCATGCAGGAGGGAATAAGATACGAGGTTAAAGAAGACGGCAGCCTTGAATATAACGGCGTTGTTTACAACGAGATGAAGGGAGCTTTTTCAAGCGCCGATCAGATTCTTGAAAGGGGTATCTCGCAGTCTCTTTTCCCAGACACCGCCTACGGAGTTGAGTCTGGCGGCGAGCCGTCATGGATCGAGAAGCTTACAAGGGAGGAATTTCTTGATTTTCATAAGAAATTCTATCATCCGTCGAATTCCTATATAGCGATCTACGGAGATGTGGATCTTAAAGAAAGACTTGAATGGCTTGACAGGGAATACCTTTGCGGATATGAAGATATTTCAGATGTTGTCACAAAAGCTTCGGCTCTGGAATTCCAGAAACCTTTCGAAAAAACAGGGTATCTTAAGCTTGTTTATCCGGCTTCTGCGGATATGGATAAGGAAGGTCATAACCATTTTTCATATAACGCCGTATACGGCAGCTTCGACGATCTGATCACCATTACGGCGATGGACATCTTAGGATATATCCTGATAGATTCCGCATCCGCCGTACTTAAGAACAAGCTTCTTGAAAGAGGAGTATGCAAGGACGTACTCGGCGGAAATGATTCGGGAGTTTTGGAACCGTATTTTTATATAGCTATCAAGGATTCGGATATTGAAGATGCCGAAGAGTTTGAGAAAACCGTTAAGGAATGTCTCAGTGAGATAATAGAAGAAAAGATCGATCCGGTCAGCATTAAGGCTGCCATCAGCAGATTTGAATTCCAGTACCGTGAAGCGGACTACAGCTCGTTTCCAAAGGGACTTGTATATATCCTCAATATGTATGACTGCTGGCTTTATGATGATGAAAAAGTCTTCGACAGCCTTGAGCGGATAAAGATCTTCGAGAAGTTGAAGGAATATGCGGAATCGGATTATTTCCTTAAGCTTATTAAGGAAAAACTTATCGACAATCCGTTCTCAAGCGTTCTTTCGGTAGTGCCGGATACAGGTTTTGCGAAAAATGAAGAAGAGCGCGTAAAGAATTCATTGGAAGAGTTAAAGAACAGCCTTTCTGAAAAAGAGTATGAAGAGCTTAAAGAAAAATACGGGCGCTTTAAAGTCTTCCAGCAAAGGATCGATACCAAGGAGGCTCTTGCGTGTCTTCCGGTATTAAAGAAAGAAGATCTGAGACGTGAGATAATAAAACCTTCCAATATACTGAGTGAAAAGGACGGATACAGATTCTTGTGGCATGACCATAAGACCAACGGCATTATTTATACGGATATCCTTTTTGATATAAATAAGATATCGCCTGACGATCTTAAGTATCTTAAGTTATTTACGACCTGTCTCGGATACATGGCGGCGGGAGATCTTAACCTAGTGCAGCTTGACGACAGCCTTAACCTGCTGACCGGAGATTTCTCCGTGACTGCAAAATACATCAAGGGTAATTATTATCTGGCGGTTTCATTAAAGACGCTTCAGGACAACAACGCCGATGCAATGGAGCTTGTAAGAAAGATCCTTCTTGAGACTGATTTCTCGGATAAGAACAGGCTTTATAATATAATCCTTGAAAGCAGTTCGCAGAAGCTTTGCGAGTTTACGCAGGGAGCGCATTCGGCTGCTTTAAGAAGAGCCGGAGCCTGCATTTCACCGGACGAGGCGTTCGATGAGAGATGCGGTGGACTTTCCTACTACGAGTTCCTCTTAGACGCTGCAGACAGATTCGAAGATGAAAGCGATGAGCTTGTAAGGTCGCTTTATGGATTAAAGGATAAGATCGTTGCTTCAGAGAATATCCTGTTCAGCATTACCTGCGACGGGGAGATCCTTGAACAGGTGACAGGAGAACTTAAAGGATTTGCCGAAAGACTTCCGAAAGAGGGTGTGGAGACGGAGGGTGAAAAGCTCGCGGATGCCGACCTTCGCCTGGAAAAGAGCACGGAAGCGATAAAGATACCCGGACATGTCAACTACGCCGCGAGATTCGGAAAGGGAATGCTAGGCAATGAAACTTACACCGGAGCCCTTCAGGTGCTTAAAACCATTTTAAGCTATGACTATCTCTGAAAAAATGTAAGGGAGAGAGGCGGAGCCTACGGCTGTATGAGCATGTTCAGAAGAGACGGAAGAATGGGCTTTGTATCATACAGGGATCCGAACCTTAAGGCAACGGACGATATTTATAAGAAGATACCTGAGTATTTAGATGATTTTGATGCGGATACCGAGGTATTCTTCAAATACATCATAGGAACAGTTAGTTACATGGATATACCGCTCACCCCACAGTCTAAGGGAGCAGCTGATCTATTAAAATGGCTTAACGGTCTGAGTGATGAAGAGCTTCAAAAGACAAGAGATGAGGTCATCGACGCGGCGCCTGCCGACATAAGGGCGCTTAGCAGGAATATAAGATATGCGCTTAAGGACAGCGCCTTCTGCGTATTCGGAAACGAAAAGAGCATAGAAGATTCAATGGAGATGTTTGATAAGGTGACACCTTTAAAATTTAATGCTTGATTATTTTAATGCTTAATGAAAAAGACCGGAAAGTGTTCCGGTCTTTTTGTATGGGAAAGGGGCGGAACCTGTACTGGTCTTTTTGCATGAGAAAGGGGCGGAACCTGTACTGGTTTTTTTGCATGGGAAAGGGGCAGAACCTGTACTGGCCTTTTTGCATGGGAAAGGGGCAGCGAAAGGAAAATGTCAGTTGGTGTTGTGCTGAACGTGAGTGGTGCTGTGACGGCTGTGGGTGGTGTAGTGGTGGCTACGGGGGGTTTTTAAGCGCAGGCTTTCCAGGAATCAGTGCGTGTGAAAACGGAAAATGCGATTTGACACGAACAGATATGAGAAACTAGTGCGTGTGAAAACGCGAAAATGCGATTTCACACGCAAAGAAACCGGAAAGTCTATGTTATACACATATCTTGTTAGAAATACTCCCGTTACTTTTCTTGTGTTCTGTGTTATGGTTTTATTACCATGAATCCTCTGGATTCATTGAGGATTCTTTTGGGAAAGTCAAATGTTACAAGACAAGAGACGGGGGTAAAACATGGACAAGTGGTTGTTTTTACATAAAAAAACTTTGAAGAGAATTGTATTCATCATTTCAATAATTATATGTTTGTTTTATATTGTTCTGGTTATTGACGTGAATTATCTTTTTAAGAAGAATTATGGCAGTATCGAATACAAGGATGAGCGATGTAATGTTCCGTTCGAATACAGAGGGCTGTTACTCATGTTTACAGGTTTCAGGGTTCTGACTGCGGATCAGGCAGTTGAAATATATGGAGATGATACGCTGCGGATGGTTGATGGAATTGAATTTGAGCTTGAACCATTGGATAAAGATCATTTGTATGTAGAGATCGATTATGATTATAAAAAGCTATCAGAAGATTTTAGATGGGATCTTACGGATCTTTACCTATGTAGTAAAATTAAAGGCTGTCAGATCAATGGAGAATTTCATGAACTGATGATAACAGATGGTGGTATAGATCCTCATAAGCTTGAGGTTGGAGAAAGTGTAAAGGGGAGAAGAATAGGATTTATGATCGATTATGATTATGATAAATACAAGGATGATCCGGACGACAGCGGATTGGAACTGATACTCCCAGGCTATAAAGGACAGGAGTATGTTACGAGACTGGTATTAAAGGAAAGCGACAGATTAGAATAATCCAGGTTGGAGTATTTTCAGATAAAGAGAGGAGTATTTTAATGAGAACGATATATATGAATAAGTTGATGTTGGAGTATTTTCAGATAAAGAGAGGAGTATTTTGATGAGGGCGACATATATGAATGATCTAAAAAATGAGATAAAAAGAGCAGTAACGGGCAAGGGAATGATCATGGCGTTTCTGTTTGCTGTTGCAGCCAATATCGTTTCATATAGAAATATGCATAAAAAGCGCACTTTTTATAAGATATTTATAGCACCATATTATGGATTGGAATTTAAGAATGACAGCTATATTTTTATGGGAACATTGAGACAATGGACTATATTCAATGTTCCGCCGTACTATGTGTATCTTATGTATCTGCTGCCTTTAGTCGCAGTTCTTCCATATGCCTCAAGAATATATTTTGAAAGAAGAAGCGGGCAGATCAAAAATCAGATGATCAGACAGAGCAGACTCAGCTATGGCATTAAAAAGTTTATTTCTGTCTATATCTCGGGAGGTTTAGCGGTTATGCTGATCCCGCTGGTGAGCCTGTTTATGACATTTGCCATCTGTCCGTATTTTAAGGTAAATCCAGCTGCTGAATGGAGTGAAAATAAGCTGTATTTTCTAAATCCGCCTTTATTCATTCTACAGGTACTGTTAGTATGGTTTGTGTATGGCGGAGCGCTTGCCTCTATTTCAATTGTAGTATCAGAGGTGTTTGATAATCTGCTGACTATATCGGCAACGCCGCTTTTCTTATATCTTGTTCTAAATTATTTTGAACGGGAAGAAGCGATGAAGGCAAAAGGGAGAAATTTATTTATAGAACTGAATCCGCTGAGCTTTCTTAATGCATTTACAGGAAAACTGAATCTTGGACTTGCTGTAATGAGCGCGTTAGGGCTTGTGAACATGGGAATCTATCTGTTGTGCATAAGAAAGCAGGATATATTGTAAAGGACTTGAATGGAGCCAAACATAGAAATGAATTTGGGCAGAAAGATTGCAGAGATAAGAATAAAACAGAATATGTCCCAGGAAGAACTGGCAGATAGACTCTTTGTTTCAAGAGATATGGTTTCAAAATGGGAAAATGATAAAAACCGGCCCGACAGGGAGATACTGGAGGAACTATGCCGGATATTCTCGGTTGATATCGGATATTTTGAATCTTCCAATGAGTTCCTTGAAAGAGAGTTGGCAAGGTGCATTCCGAAAGGTGTTGACATTACGGGAGCAGAGTTGTCGAAGGTCTTAAGCTCGTTCCTTAGAACGCTTCCTGAAAAAGACCGGAATGTATTTATTAGCCGTTATCATTTTATGGAGTATCCGGAACAGATAGGCGAGAAATACGACATGAGCACGGCGTACATATATGTTGTTCTGTCAAGAACGAGATCGAAGCTCAAAAGATACCTGTCAACTTGAGCAAGGGACCAGTGCGAAGACACATGGATTCACAAGAACAGAAACGGCACGAAGTCACATGGTTTCGTGAGCACAAAGGTATTGCAAAGACATTTGAGCATAAATAAAAAGAGAAAGGAAGAAAAGTTATGAATGGGAAAGATTTATTGGATGCATTTCAGAATATCGATGAAGACCTTATCAAAGACGCAAGGAATTATCATAAAGAGAAAATGGAACTCTTTGAAATACAACGTTCGAGATTACATAGAAATCTGATCACATTTGCAGTGACGATGACTGCAGTGGCATGTCTTATCCTGATGGTTTCCAAACTGGTAATAATCGATGATACGATTAACAATACGGATAACGATATAATACCATTAACAAATGTCAATGATACTGAACGCAATAACATAGCAACAGATAAGTCAATACTTCCTAAAGCAACCCTTGAACTGGAAAGACAGATAAAGGAAAATGCCAGAAAGACAGTGGTAACTCCTATATCAGATAACAGTAATACTTACGTACATACACTTGAATATCTATTGAAAGTTGCATATGAACCGGAGCTTGACAGTATTGAATATATTGATATTCCGATGGGAGAACCACTTGAATATAAGGGAGTGGAGTTTACGATCACGGATTATTCAATACTTTCCGGCAGCAGGTTCTTTAAAAAGTATGGTTCAAAAAAAGATAAGGAAATACAGAATACCGATCCCGAGTACTATGGTGATATAGAAAAAAACGGAACTTATGCGGTTGTACATTGGAACATAAAGAAGCTTATGACTGATCCGGTGACAACAGAAAATGAGATGATATTCACCGACGAAAAATGGGCAGGCCTTTTTGATCAGGCAGCGACCGATATGGTAAATGACTATATGCAGACAGAGGAGAAAAGCATTGAAGAAATGCAGGTGGGGGATCAGCTTGAAGATGGGATATTTGTTCTGAGTTTTTGTAAGACATCTTCAACGAAAGAGTATTATATCCTTCTTCCGCTTCTGACATATGACGATATTTACAGCTCATATAACAGAGAAAGCAGCAGTGGTATATTAAAGCAGAATAAATTCTATAGGATAAAACTGGGAAAGTAAGAATATCAACTTATTTTAGAGGTAAGGAGGTTGTCGTATGCAGCATAATAAAACAAAACGTATTGAAAGATTATCCTTTGTCAAAAGATAAGGTGAAAAATATCGGTGAAAAGATCTTAATGTATGACAGGATGGAGTACATAACGGTTAACAGCATTAAGTTCTATGATAATGTTAATGAACTTAAGAAAAATGATTTCTTTGATAAGTCAGATCTGGCATTCAAGTCGGAATCTGACGGAAGCTTCAGACAGATATATTCGCAGGAAGACGGCGGCAAAGGAAATCTTAAGCTCGCAGTATTGAATATTTGAATGAGATAAATATTGGAGAAACCTTCAGAGGAAGAGTATGGGGATTTGCATTAAGCCATTACAGCATGGAAAAGAAATATGCCAAAGATCCAACAAAAGACAAGTTTTATATGGTATTTCCTTCGGAGAGTATTGATGAGAAGCCGATAAGGATTAAACTTAATGTTAGCTAACCCCAAATTCATTGATAAAATGCCGATTTTTTGGTATTATGGAGTAAGATTATCTAAGTGCGGATGTATCCTGCAATGAAAGGAGCTTTTTATGGGAATATATTTGAATCCTGGCAACAGCGGATTTGAGAGAATAGTAAGTGGAAAATATATAGATAAAACGGGATTGATTGATGTGGTCAATGCAAGAATCAATACTCCAAATTCGCTTGTCTGCATCAGTCGTCCTAGGAGGTTTGGAAAATCGTTTGCGGCACAGATGCTTACGGCTTATTATGATCACACCTGTGATTCCAATGCATTATTTGCCAATCGGAAAATAAGCAGTCTTGATAGTTATGAAAAACACATCAATAAATACAATGTGATTAACCTTGATATGGCTCAGATGATTGAAGAAGCAGGAGACAGCAATATAGTCACGTTTGTTAAAACAAATCTGATTGAAGAAATTAAAGATCAGTTACCTGATGTAAATATAGACAATTCGTTTTCAAAAACTCTTGTGAATATGGTTGAAGCAACTGGTAGAAAGATCGTCATGATAATTGACGAATGGGATGCACCGATTCGTGAAACCCCTCAGTTTCAGGATGATTATTTGAAATTTCTGAGAACGCTTTTTAAGAGCAGTACAACGACTTCAAAGACATTTGCGGCAGCCTATATGACCGGAATCCTACCAATTAAGAAAGATGGATCTGAATCGGCGGTATCTGATTTTGATGAGTATACAATTCTTGAACCTGAAGAATTTGCTCAATACACCGGCTTTACGGAAAAGGAAGTTCAAGCACTTTGTATCAATGAGTGTACAGAATTTGATCTTATGAAGAGATGGTATGATGGTTACAGGGTTGGCGATGAGGAGTCTGTTTACAACCCATATTCCGTTATGAAAGCTATCGGGGGAAAATTCAAATCTTATTGGAGAAAGACATCTGCAGCAGAAAATTTAAAGACATACATTAATATAGACCATTACGGAATTAATGAAGAAATCATAAAACTTGCCGCTGGTGAAAAAATAAAAGTTGACATATCAACATTCAACAATGACTTTACTTCTTTTACGTGCAAAGATGATGTGCTGACATTAATGATACATTTGGGGTATCTAACTTATAACGAGGATACGTGCGAGGCATGGATCCCAAATGAGGAAGTCAGGCTTGAATATAGAACCCTTGTGAGAAAGCCAAGTAATTTTACACTAGTGAGTTTGGTTAAGACTTCAGAAAAACTCTTAGATGACACCCTTGCCGGAAATGAAGAAGAGGTGGCAAAGGCAATAGAAAAAGTCCGTGAAACAAACTATGCACCGCAGTATTATAATAATGAGCAGGCACTTCGTTACTGCATTAAATTTGCCTACATCGTATGTGTGGACAGATTTTTGAGGATTGAAGAGCTTCCATCGGGACGTGGTCTTGCTGATGTTGTATTCATTCCAAAGCGTGATACCGCATATCCGGCTATAATCATTGAACTGAAATGGGACAAGGATGAGGAGCAGGCAATAGGTCAGATTGATGAAAAGAAATATGCAGCGGCTCTTAGCGGGTACGATGGTGATATTGTGAAAGTTGGAATCAATTATGATTCTGACAAGAAGATTCATAGCTGCAGGATAGAGAAGATTAGGAGATAGATAAACAAAGTACAGGCATAGGTCTGGCGGTATATAAAGTATTAATTAAAAATTTAAACCTGCCATGTGGCTCACTTATCCATTACCGGATATTTGAGAAGCTTACATGGCAGTTTTTTTCTGTAATTGAGAAAACTTTCGATATTGTGAAGAAACTGCTATGAGTAAATAATCAATTGGATTTATACAGATGCATATGCGTTAGAAATGCTCCCGTTACTTTTTTTCACATGTATGCTATGTTAAAGATGGTAACCGAAGAATCTGCTATGACTATCAAAAAATGTCGGGATCAAAACAAAAAATGAAAGGATGAGAGTTATGAAAAAGAATCAAAAGATCACAGTTATAGTATTATTTTGCACAATAGTTACTATTAGTATTATTATTGTAGTTTTGTCTTATAATAAACAGACCGAGGATAAAGTTGATGATACTGATCGAACAACATTCATTAAAGAAGAAAATGACAATACCAACCCAGCTCTTCCCACAGTCAGCCCAGATCTAGAGAATTAGATAAATGAGATATTTAAAGATAAAGATTCTGTAAAGCCAAGATTAGAAACGGTAAATCCTTATTATGGCACGCTTGAATATGAAATAAAAACAACAATAGGCTGTGGAGTAGATGAACTGGAAATTACGGATATTCCCGTAGAGAAGCCTTTTGTGTATGAGGGTTTGGAATGTACAATAACAGATTATTCGATTGTAACAGGTAAAGAGTTCATGGATCAGTTCTTTGATGAGGAAGATAAGAGTATTCCGGAGTCAGAGCTTTCAGAAGATTACGATCTTACGAAAGATGGCACATATGCAATTATATATTGCAGTTTTAAGAAAATACAAGATGAAGCAACATATATTCAACTTGAAATGATATTTACTGATATGAAGTTATGTGGATCATATGATAGAAATCTAACGGATATTGCGAAAGAATATCTTGGAAAAACAGGAAGGCGCAGACTTATGGATATTCCTGTAGGAGAACAGGTTGATACTGTCTGGGTTTTAAACCTTAATAATCCATCGGATTCTAAAGAGTTTTATATTCTGATTCCTAAAGTATCGGGAGAGGTTGAAAAGAGATTATGGGTAGAAGGTAAGATGACGCAAGAAGAGGTTATGGAAAAACATAATGAAAACAAAAATAAATTCTACCGTATCAAACTTGCAGATTAGATAAACCTAATTTCATTGATAAAATGCCGAATTTTTGGTATTATGGAGTAAGGGCGGTAGTGATAAATAAGGACTATTATATTGCGTCAGCAATGAACTTCCGTAATCCTGAGAAAGGAGAGCAGATATACATGGAAAAAATGATTGTAGTCGGAAATGACATATTTGATGAGTTTATTAAAGAAGATGGTTACTATGTTGATAAAACTGAGTTGATTTATGAACTGGTTGCAGAAAGCAGAAATAAGGTAACCCTTTTCACTCGTCCGCGCCGTTTCGGAAAGACGCTTGCTATGAGCATGATGGAGTGCTTTTTTGATATCAGACGTGATAGCAGCAAGATATTTTCGGGGAAGGATATTGTAATTGATCATCCTGAATTCTGCTCTAAGTGGATGAATCAGTATCCTGTGCTGTTCATATCATTTAAGGATGTAGAGGGACTTAATTTTAATGATGCATATGAAATGCTTAAAAAACAGATATCAGGGCTTTGTATAAAGAATTCATATCTGGCGGAATATGAAAATATTGACGGCACAGACAGAGATACCTTTTTGAGATTAAAAAACAAAGAAGCAACTTTGGCTGATATTAAAGGCTCCCTTGATACCCTCATGCGCATGATGAAGACAGTCTATGGAAAGCCGGTCATCCTTTTGATCGATGAGTACGATGTTCCATTGTCAAAGGCTGCAGAATCGAAAAATAAAGATTACTACAAACAGATGCTTGATGTCATCCGGGGAATAATGAGCATTTCTCTAAAAACTAATGAGTTTTTGAAGTTTGCCGTTGTTACCGGCTGTCTCAGGATTTCTAAGGAGAGTATCTTTACAGGTGTTAATAATTTCGCATGCTATTCAGTTAACAGTAAAAAGTTCAGCAGGTATTTTGGATTCACGCAGGAAGAAGTGGAAAAGCTGCTTAATGCATTTGGGCTTTCGGACAAGATGGAACTGATCAGAAAGTGGTATGACGGATATATCTTCGGGAATACTGAAGTTTTCTGCCCATGGGATGTTGTCAGCTATGTATCTGCAGCGCTTTATGATGAAGATGAGGAACCACAGAATTTCTGGGCAAATACAAGCTCGAATGCGATCCTTGATGACTTCGTGAACCACAGCAGGTTTGACGCTTCCGAGAAATTCGAGACGCTGCTTAACGGCGGTACTATTACCGAGGATATCTGTGAGGAACTGACCTATGATGGTATAGTAGATTCCGAGAAAAACCTGTGGAGCGTGATGCTGATGACGGGCTATGTATCTAAGGCGGATAAGACGGTCACGAGAGGCAGGGTAAAACTACGTATACCAAATACCGAGATTGCCGGCATTTTCAAGGATGCGGTGGTTGAAAGGTTTAAGAGGACAATGGATGTCGGAAACGTTGATGCATTTATCACAGCCATGTGGAACAGAGATGAAAAAACTGCATCCGAAATGCTGTCTGATATCTTGTGGAATTCCATAAGTTATTTTGATTATGGTGAAGATTATTACCACGGTATGCTGAACGGAATCTTTACATCACGTGGCTTTTCGCCGGATTCTAACGATGAGGCAGGGCTTGGAAGACTGGATCTCAGGATAAAGGATCGTGGAAAAAGACGCTTTATTCTTATGGAATTTAAACGCTCGAAGAGTGAGAAGGAGCTGGATGCCGACTGCGATGAAGCAATCAGGCAGATAATTGATAACGGATATAACACGGTGATTCCTGAAGGATACGAACAACAGCTGGTCTACGGCATTGCATTTTATGCGAAGAAGGCAAAAGTCAAGCTGATGATATGAAATGTGGATTAATTTAAGAAATAATCAGGCCTGCTATGTGGCTCACTTATCCATTACCGGATATTTGAGAAGCTTACATGGCAGGTTTTTTTATATCATAAAACTTTCAGTTTTATGATATAAAAAAACACTCCGTTGGGATGCGCACTCGCGCGTTAGGAAATATGTTGCTTACAGCAACCGCGCTCGGCGCGAGAGTTTCGCAAGCGAAACTCTATAATAATTTTTCTAGGAGGATCAAAATGGAGAGAGACATGAAGGAAATCGAGCAACAAGGCTTATACAGGCATGAATTTGAGCATGATAACTGTGGTATCGGAGCTATTATTCAGATAGACGGTAAGAAAAGCCATG
>CACZSY010000105.1 GCA_902783965.1 uncultured Lachnospiraceae bacterium | reverse complement strand
CGCCTTCGTTTATAAGCTTGTATTCTTTTATGGCTCTGGTAAAATTGGACCAGATGCTCTTATGGAATTTTTTTCTTATGCTCTCCTCAACCTTATGACTGTATTCGTCCTCGGGCTTGACGACAGGCGCCGCTTTATCCTCTGGATTAACGACAGGCGCCGCTTTATTTATTGTATCTGTCATTATATCTTCCATTATTCTTCCGGCCGCATTACGACAGCAATGCCCTGTCGTTATTGAATTCCACGCCGCTTACAAGAGCGAATTTATGAAGAAGATCGTCAACCGTAAGTTTCTTCTTCTCTTCACCCGAAATATCCAGAACGATCTGACCGCTGTTCATCATTATGAGCCTGTTTCCGGTGACTATGGCGTCTTTCATGTTATGGGTTATCATAAGCGTCGTAAGGTTGTGTTCATTTACTATCTTATTGGTGGTCGCAAGTACCTTTGAGGCAGTCTTAGGATCAAGAGCAGCCGTATGCTCGTCAAGGAGCAGAAGCTTTGGTCTCTTTAAGGTTGCCATGAGCAGGGTTATGGCCTGACGCTGTCCTCCGGAAAGAAGTCCGACCTTGGCGGTTATCCTGTCTTCAAGACCGAGATCGAGGATCTTTAACATCTCGCGGTACTCTTCTCTTTCCTTATGGGAGATTCCCCTTGAAAGCCCGCGGAACTTTCCTCTTCTCGCCGCAAGTGCAAGATTTTCATCTATTCCCATGTTGCCGGCAGTTCCCATCTTAGGATCCTGGAAAACCCTGCCGAGGAACTTTGCCCTCTTATGTTCCGGCATATAAGTAACGTCAAGTCCGTCTATTATGATATTTCCGGCATCCACCGTCCATACTCCTGAAAGAGCGTTTAACAGCGTTGACTTTCCGGCGCCGTTTCCACCGATAACGGTAACGAAATCTCCTTCGTTCATTTTTAACGAAAGACCGTTAAGCGCTTTCTTCTCGTTGATGGTGCCGTTATTGAAGGTTTTATGCAGATCTATTGCTTCTAACATTCTTACGCCTCCTTTGCTGCGGCTTCGGCTTTTCTTGCCGCAAGTACTTCCCTGTTATGCTTTCTGATAAGTCTTCTCTTTTTCATTGACTTTATCGCAGGCAGATATACCTTCTTCCAATACGGGAACGCAAGGAAGAGCGCAACTACTATCGCCTGTAAAAGCTTTAAGAAGTTGGTGTCGATTCCGAACCACATGATCAGCTGAAGTACCATAAAGTATATAACAGCTCCGAAAGAAACCGATAAAAGCTTTAACGCAAAGTTACGGAATATCTTTGAGAAGATAACATTTCCTATGATGACAGCGGCAAGACCGATGACGATCGCTCCACGTCCCATGTTGATATCGGCAAATCCCTGATATTGTGAATAAAGAGCGCTTGAAAATGCTACAAGACCGTTGGAGATCATAAGACCGATCACGATATTGCGCTTTGTGTTGATGCCCTGCGCGCGGCTCATGTTAGGATTGCTTCCGGTAGCTCTTAACGAACATCCAAGGGCAGTTCCGAAGAACCAATAAAGTAAGGCGATTATTATTACAGTAAGTATTGCAACAACAAAGATTGAATTTTTAGTAAATGCTACATTTTTAACAAATTTTTGTGATACAAGGACAGGATAGAGTCTTGAAGGCACAGCCACATTGGCTTTGCCGATGACACTTAAGTTTATAGAATACAGCGCGAACTGCGATAATATTCCGGCCAGGATCGCGGGTATTCCCATAACAACATGAAAGATACCGGTCATCAGTCCCGCTAGCACTCCGGCTAACAGAGCGGCTCCCATACTGTACCATATGCCGTGGCCGTTAATGAGCATTGACGCGCATACAGCGCCGCCCGTACACATTGTTCCGTCGACCGTAAGGTCTGCCACGTCGAGCACTTTAAATGTAATATATACGCCGATAGCCATGATGCCCCAGATAAGTCCCTGTGCCACCGCTCCCGGCATTGCGTTTAAAAGCTGAGCTAATTCCACTTCTTTTTCTCCTTCTAATTTCTGTATCAATACTGCAATCGAGCAGGAAGAGGTTCTTACCCCTCCTCCTGCTCGCGCATCGCTATAAAACTATTATCTTCTCTAATTAATTGATAGCTATATAATCATCAGGAACTTTAACACCTAATTCATCAGCTATAGTCTTGTTATACTTCTTCTCGAACTTAGGAGCATAACGAACAGGCATATCTTCTACTTTCTTTCCGTCCTTAAGGATCTCTGCTGCCATAAGACCTGTTTCATATCCGATATCATAGTAGCTGATTGAAAGTGTTGCAAGGCCGCAGTTCTTGCAGATTCCTTCCTCACCTGCGATTATAGGCTTCTTTGCAGGTCTTGCGATGGAATCGATAACTTCTGTATTGGAAGCTGCGGTATTGTCTGTAGGGATATAAAGTACATCCGAATTGTCAACTGCTGACTGAACAACTGCCGCGATATCGTTGGAATCGGTAAATCCGTATTCCTTTGTCTCAAATCCGAGCTTTGTAAGTTCCTTTGTGATGTTCTCGATCTGGAACTTTGAGTTAGGCTCTGCTGTGCAGTAGATAAGTCCTACTGTCTTTGTCTCAGGGAAAAGCTCTTTTACGAGTTCTGCCTGTCCGTCAAGAGGAGCAAGGTCAGATGTTCCCGAAACATTGATTCCTGTCTTTCCGTCCTTAAGTTCTACTGAAAGTGCTGAACCGTAGTCTGTTACAGATGTTCCTAAGATAGGGATCTCTTCTGTTGCCTCGGCAGCTGCCTGAAGCGGTGGTGTTGCGTTGGCAAGAATAAGGTCAACCTTAGATGAAACGAATCCGTTTACAATGGTTGAACATGTTGCCGAATCACCCTGCGCGTTCTGCTCGTCGAAAGTAACATTGTCTTTTCCGAGCTTCTCTGTAACGGCATCCTTGAATCCCTTTGATGCTGCGTCAAGAGCGTCATGCTGAACAATCTGGCAGATACCGATCTTGTAGCTGTCTTTCTTCTCGCTGTCCTTTTTTTCCTTAGAACAACCTGTAGCCATTGTTAAAGCTGTAGCTACACAAAGTGTAAGAGCTGCTGCCTTTTTGAATGTCTTTCTCATTGAAATTCTCTCCTTGTTGGTTCTTTTTTGTTTTAACGCTTTAATTGGCTAAACTGTTTTCAGCCATCTGCGAACTATTTTACAATGACCGCAGAAAATTATCAACTAAAATATTTATTATTTTTCACCATTTTTCAAAATAATTCACGATAAAGTATAATATCATCCTGCATTATTGTTACATTGTCGAGTGCAAGGACCATTAGTTCGCCTCTCAAAACTAATGCCACGGCCACGTTATACTTATCTTCCATCTCTCCGACCATCATTCCGATGTACGGAGAATCCTCCGTCACCGTAACGCTCAACGTCTGTGCTTTAGCTCCCGAAAGACCGTAATTCGCGCTGCTGTTCTGCGCCTTGGTATACTGTTCAACGAAACCGGCGGAAATGATACCTGTAGGTATCGCCACGACGCCGACTCCCAGGAATGTGATAATGACCGCAAACACTCTTCCAAGCACCGTTATCGGATACATATCTCCGTATCCTACCGTAAATATCGTCGTCATGCTCCACCAAAGTCCCGAGAATGCATTTTTGAACACATCCGGCTGCCTCTGTCCTTCCACGCTGTACATGCAAAGAGACGACGCCAGCATGAGGACAAGTATGATAAATATCGAAGATATTATCTGATTTTTCTTGTCATACAATACCGAAGTGATTACACTGAAAGAATCATCCTTCGCGTTAATCATGAACAGTCTGAATATCCTCACAACCCTTAAGAGCCTGAATACAACAAATCCCGCAAGAAAGAAGAAAGGCAGGATCGTAAGCAGATCCACGATCCCGTCATATGAACAGAAAAATTTAAACCTCGCGCCTGCGGCAGTCTTTTGCGGATAAAGATACTCCGCCGTCCATATTCTTAAAACATATTCCACACAGAATATCAATATCGTTATAACTTCAAGTAGTCTGAAGAACGACTTAAGCTCCGACAGCTCGTCAAAAGTCTCCAGAAACAGGACTGAAATGTTGATCACAATTACTATTGATATAAAATAATCAAATAGTCTGCTTGGCAGGTCACCCCTTGATCCTATCTGTATTATGTCAAATATTTTTTTCTTCATAGTATCAAACCCGTCTATCTTATCACCGCATACGCCATATCAGCGATATAAATCAGAACAAATATCAGTCCGTGTATAAACCCTATCTTCTTGCCTCTGCAAAATACATATCCCAGAAGACAGATCGCTGTAAGAATGAAAAGATCCATAAGCGAAGCCATATTGACCTTAAGAGGCTGTATCGCGCAGGATACTCCGAGGATAAGCAGAATGTTGAATATGCATGAACCCACGACATTTCCAACCGCAAGTCCGTTCTCACCCTTTCTTGAAGCCACTATAGAAGTCACCAGCTCCGGGAGTGAAGTGCCGAGCGCTATTATCGTAAGGCCTATAAGCGTCTCCGACATATGAGCCGCCCTCGCTATATACTGTGCGCTCCTTACAACGGCTTCGCCGCCCGCCACGACAAGCGCAAGCCCGACTGCAATGAATACAAGGCATTTCCACACGGGAAGACTTTTGATCTCCTCTTCTTCCGACTTTTCTTTTCCGGCGCTTATTATCAGCACTATGATATATATGACAAATATAGCAAGAAATATAAACGCAAGGATCTGTGAAACGTCTCCCGCCTGCGCCTCTGTATCGATCCCCTTTACTCCTCCAGTAAAGATCGATCTTATGGTATCAAAGCAGGAACCGAAGAGCAGAAGCAGCGTAACTCCGATACAGATCGGAAAATCCCTCTTTATTATGTCTTTATCCACAGGTATGGGATTGATCAGAGCGCAGATTCCCAGTACCATAAGGATGTTGAATATATTGGAACCTATAACGTTGCTTAATGCTATCTCATTGGAGCCTTTGAGCGCCGCCGATGTGCTTACCGCCAGTTCCGGCGCGCTGGTTCCCATAGCAACTATGGTAAGACCTATTATCACGCCCGGCACCCTGAATGCCTTGGCCAGTCCGGCGCTGCCGTCCACAAAGATGTCGGCGCCTTTTATCAAAGCCGCAAACCCTATGATAAGAAGCACCACCATAAGAACTAATTTCATAAGTCCCCCTTAAGCCTTATCTTCAAATATTCCTTAACTATCTCAACGCACTGATCGAAATCCAGTTCCTTGGTATTAAGACACAGGTCATAGTTTCTAGCATTATCCCAGTCGTGACCTGTATAATATTTGTAATAAGCCGCCCTGTGCTTATCAGTCTTTAAGATGAACTGCTCTATCTCCTTGCGGTTCATCGAAGACATCTCTTCAACCACGTCGATGCAGTGTTCAAGCGGAGCATGGACAAATATCCTGATAAGCTTGATATCCGGCTCATCTTTTAATACAAAGTCCGCACATCTTCCGACAGCAACATAAGATTCGATCCTGGCAAGTTCCTTGAGCACCTTGGCCTGATAGTTGAAAAGATTGTCATTTGAAACAAACTTATCGCTGTCCGGCGGGATTATCTCGCCCGAATATACCTTCTTTGACGCTTTGAACAGCAGGCTGTTCTTAAGTTTTTCATCCGCTCTTGCAAATAATTCTTCGTTGATACCGCTGTCATCTGACGCGAGCCTCATTATCTCGCGGTCATAACAATGTACTCCAAGTTCTTTCGCGAGCATCTTTCCGACGGTCTTGCCGCCGCTTCCGTAGCCCCTGGCGATAGTGATAACAAATCTTCCCATGCTGCACCTCCGATACATTTTTTATTCTTTTTAACCTGTCCGGCGTTGTTTAATATACGCCCATCTGCATCCTGCGCTTTATTCTCCCAGGTATGCCTTCTTGATCTTATCGTCGTTTATAAGATCCGATGCTTTTCCGGTAAGCGCTATCTTTCCCGTCTCAAGCACATACGCCCTGTCCGCGATGGACAGCGCTTTCTTCGCGTTCTGTTCTACCAGAAGCACCGTGGTTCCCTCAGCGCTTATCTTCTGAATGATGTCGAATACCTCGGATACGAAGAGAGGCGAAAGTCCCATCGAAGGCTCGTCCATAAGTATGATCTTCGGTTTCGACATAAGCGCGCGTCCCATGGCAAGCATCTGCTGCTCGCCGCCGCTTAAGGTTCCCGCAAGCTGCTTTTTCCTTTCCTCAAGTCTCGGGAATCTCTTATATATCTCTTCCAGAGAAGATTCAAATTCGCTCTTGTCTTTTCT
>CACZSY010000104.1 GCA_902783965.1 uncultured Lachnospiraceae bacterium | reverse complement strand
CTGATGAAGCCGTTCAAAGGCTCAGCTTTTGACTGGTTCATATTGTGCTTTCCGCTTTCCGCGCCGTTCATAACGCCGTTGTTCGTGGCGTCCGGAAAGATAGGTCTGCTTGGTGGACTCATTGTTATACTTATAATGGCGGCAACATTTGTGCTGCTGGGAATCCTCGTTTCAAGAGTATTTGAGACGCTGATACTTTATAATGGGGCAAGAGTCAAACTTAAAACGGTGTTCGCGATAGCTGTGAACGGTTCGGGGAAAGAAATCCCGACCGAAAAGACCAGGGGCGGCAAAAAAGCGTTAAAGACAGGCAAAGAAAACAGCGGCGGTAAGACACCGGAGACAGGCAAAGAAAACGAAGGAAAGGAAGGATCTGAAGATGAATAGATCATTTAAGGGCGCCGGAAGGGTATTCCGGTTCACATTTGTTCAGAACTTTAAGGGAAAATCCTTCAGGATCGTTTTCATAGTGGTTGCAGTACTGCTGTTCGCAATGGCATTTGCCGTAAATATACTCATAGGACACGGAACGAAACCGAACCCGATAAAGAAATTGTATATTTATAATGATACATCTCTCGTTAATCTGAAGTATGACCTGATCAAAGAGGCAGGCGGCGAGGATTATAAAGATCTTGAGATAGCAGGCTTTGAAAAAAAGGACGCAAAGCTTGAAGATGTGATGAAAAAAGCCCAAGAGGACGAAGAGGTATCTACGCTCGCGGTTCTTTCGGAGAATAAGGAAGAATTCTCGATACTGATGTATGTTAAGGAAGACGGTGATGCCTCGGAATCGGATGCAGAGAATATAGCGGAACTGATACTGATGGCGTTTACTTCCTTTAAATATATGAATATGGATGCAAACGAGCAGCAGCTGATGGCGCTCATGATCCCGGTAAACCTTAAATATACGCAGGACGGCGAGAATCCTGAAGAAGAGACCAATACGGGCGTACAGATATTGAAGATGGTAATGCCGGCACTGTTCGGATTTATCCTTTATTTCATGCTCCTGTTTTACGGTCAGGGCATCGCCAAAAATGTCTTGAGCGAGAAATCCTCAAAGATCATGGAACTCATGCTGACCGGAGTGACGCCGATTGCGTTGATAACGGGAAAGGTTCTCGCGTTGACGGTCTCGGCAATCGTACAGTTCATGGCGTGGGTGGCATGCGGAGTCTTAGGATATGTCAGCGGAGATATAGTTGCGGGAAGAATCTATGAAGGATATAAGAATCCTTTATATGAAGTCATAAGGGCACTTAAGGAAATGGGAGCCATGGAGGCGTTCTCGTTAAGATCGATAATATTTGCGCTGATCACTCTTTGCATAGGTTTCCTTTTCTACTGCGTAATGGCGGGATTGTTCGGTTCGCTATTGAGCAAGCCTGAAGAACTCGCTTCGGTTATGGGCGTATACAATATCGCGGTCGTAGCGGGATTTATGGTAAGCTATCTGGGAAACCTGATGGAAAAGAAAGCGCTGCTGCGTATCGGAAGATATGTTCCGTTCTGTTCACCGTTCATGCTTCCTGCCGACATCATGGTAGGTAACATGAAGATGGTAGAGATACTTATCTCAACGGCGATACTGCTTATCTCGACGGTCATCATAATAATCTCGACCGGAAAGGTTTATGAGATGACGGTGCTCTATAAAGGAAACGGCGTGAAGGGACTGCTGAGAAATATAGGAAAACACAGCAAAGCTTCCCGGCAATGATATCATGCAAAACAAAGTCCGTAAAGTGTGATATCGGGCAAAACAAAGTCCGTAAAGTGTGATATCGGGCATTGACAGAAGCATAAAAATAAACTATAATCTTGAGAATGTACAGTTAAAAAGAGTTACCATTGTAACAGCTGAGATCGGTTTGTTACAATGGTAATTTCAGCGTTGCAGACAAAGAAATTTTTTTTTTCGGAGGAAAGAAATGTCAGATAGCAAGAAGGTTCAGATTACTTACAGCGGATTAAAGAAACTTGAGGACGAACTCAGTGATCTGAAGATAGTTAAGAGAAAAGAAGTAGCCCAGAAGATCAAAGAAGCGAGAGAGTTAGGTGACTTATCGGAGAACGCGGAGTATGATGCGGCCAAAGATGAGCAGAGAGACATTGAAGCAAGGATCGAGGAGATCGAGAAGATCCTTAAGAATGTCGAAGTAGTTGATGAAGATGAAGTTGACTTAAGCCGGGTAAGCATCGGATGCCAGATCAAGATAAA
Organism: uncultured Lachnospiraceae bacterium; assembly: GCA_902783965.1. GTDB lineage: Bacteria > Bacillota > Clostridia > Lachnospirales > Lachnospiraceae > RUG11200. Next base: position 1,844 of record CACZSY010000104.1, on the reverse strand, counting down.
GGATCTTGAATATGATGACATACTTGACTTCAAGATCGTAGGTTCAACTGAGGCCAATAGCCTTAAAGGAAAGATCTCCAACGAATCGCCTGTAGGTAAGGCAATCGAAGGAAGATGCGTGGGAGATATCGTTGAAGTTGAGACCGATGAAGGAATCATAAAATACGAGATACTTGAGATACAGAGATCAAAGTAATAATTCAGCGATAAGAATCCATCTCCCACTGAAAGCCTGCTTTCAACCGGGAGAATAAATTTGTTACCTGTAACTCAATATACATAATAAAACAGATTAGGAGGCCGGAAAATTGGCAGAGACAACACAGGACCTGAACCAGCTTTTAAAGGTACGCCGTGAAAAACTTCTTAAGCTGCAGGAAGACGGAAAGGATCCGTTCAGAATAACCAAATATGATGTGACCAACCATACGACAGATATCTTATCTGATTTTGAAGGTTTTGAGGGAAAGGAAGTATCCCTTGCAGGCCGTATGATGTTCAAGAGAGTAATGGGCAAGGCGTCATTTTGCAATATAAGAGACCTTAAGGGAAACATTCAGGCTTATGTTGCAAGAGATTCCATAGGTGAAGAGCCTTATGCGGATTTCAAGAAATATGATGTCGGCGATATTATCGGAATAAAAGGAATCGTATTTAAGACTAAGACGGGAGAGATATCCATCCATGTTAACGAGCTGACTCTTCTTACCAAGAGCCTTCAGATACTCCCTGAAAAATACCATGGACTTACGGATACTGACATAAGATACCGTCAAAGATATGTGGATCTCATAATGAATCCTGAGGTTAAGGAGACATTTGTTAAAAGATCAAAGATCATCAAGGAGATAAGAAACTTCTTAGACGCCAAGGATTTCATGGAAGTTGAGACTCCGATGCTCGTAAGCAACGCCGGCGGCGCTGCGGCAAGACCGTTTGAGACACACTACAACGCCTTGGACGAGGACGTAAAGCTTCGTATCTCGCTTGAGCTTTACCTTAAAAGACTTATCGTAGGCGGACTTGAAAGAGTATATGAGATCGGAAGGGTATTCCGTAACGAGGGCGTGGACACCCGTCACAACCCGGAGTTTACGCTGATGGAGCTTTATCAGGCGTATACGGATTACGAAGGAATGATGAACCTTACGGAAGAGATGTTCCGCCATCTTGCCTTAAAGGTATGCGGCAGCACTAAGGTTACTTATAACGGGATCGAACTTGATTTCGGAAAGCCTTTTGAGAGACTTACCATGAATGAAGCTATCCTTAAGTACGCAGGCATCGACTTCGATAAGGTTGAGACCGACGAGGAAGCCAAGGCACTTGCAAAGGAAAGACATATCGAGTTCGAAGACCGTCACACCAAGGGCGACATCATCAACCTCTTCTTCGAAGAGTACTGCGAGGAGAAGCTTATCCAGCCTACATTCATCATGGATCATCCTCTTGCGATCTCGCCGCTTACCAAGAGAAAGCCTGACGATCCAAATAAGGTTGAGCGTTTCGAACTTTTCATCAACACATGGGAGATGTGCAACGCATATTCAGAGCTTAACGACCCGATCGACCAGAGAGAGCGTTTCGCTGCTCAGGACGCTGCATTCGCAGCCGGCGACGAGGAAGCTAACCACACTGACGAAGACTTCCTTAACGCACTCGAGATCGGCATGCCGCCGACGGGTGGAATCGGCTATGGAATCGACAGACTTGTGATGCTGCTTACAGACAGCCCATCGATAAGGGATGTGCTGCTGTTCCCGACGTTAAAGACATTAAGCTAAAAAACCTAGTATTTAAGCGGAATTTCAGACATTCAACATAAAAATGACGACAAAATGACG
>CACZSY010000103.1 GCA_902783965.1 uncultured Lachnospiraceae bacterium | reverse complement strand
GAGCAAGCGAGAACGCGAACAGGTCTGTGTTGTCCGTCTTAAACTCTATCACTCCGTTTCTTTCAAGCATATTTTCATATCTTTTAAGAAACTCCCTTGAAGTCAGTCTTCTTTTCGCGTGCCTCTCCTTTGGCCACGGATCCGAGAAATTAAGATAGATTCCCGCAACCTCGTCTTTATCAAATATATTTTGAATATCAACGGCGTCAAACCTCAGAAAACAGAGATTTGCCAAAGTCTCCCCCGAAGCAGGATCTTCGGTCTCCTCCTGCGCTCTTTCGACCGCCCTCACGATAACGCTTGAAAACTTCTCTATCCCTATGAAATTGATCTTTGGATGAATCTTCGCCTGCTTGATTATAAAGCTTCCCTTTCCCATTCCTATCTCTATCTTAATCGGATTATCATTGCCGAAATAATCCTTCCATCTTCCTTTATATGTCTCCGGCTCCTTTACAACGATATCGCTTACTTCTATCTTTTCTCTGGAACCCTTTACGTTTCTGAGTCTCATGAACGGCCTCCCTATCCATATTTTGCGGTTTTTTTCTCCGCAAACAAAATAACTATAAACAAACTTTTGATTTTTTTCAATAATAGGGGTGGTATTTTTTTTCAAAAGTTGTATTATAATAGCAGTCAGTCTGCGTGCTTTAAGACGCAGGCGATTTTTGAACGCCGGAGGGTTAATATGGAAAGAATTGTATCTGTATTAAATGATATCGATGAAAAGGCCGAACAGATCATCGCCGCCGCTGCTTCCGTTAAGGCTTCAATGTATGAAGAATATCTGGAAAAAGTCGCAAGCTGCGAAGAAGACCTTTTGACCGGGACCGACAACAGGCTTTTAGAGATCAAGAAAGAAAAAGGTCTTTCCCTTGAACAGAAAAAGAAACAGATAGATAAGACACGGGATACGCGTCTTAGGGAGATGGAAGATAATTATAAGCTCCATCACAGATCAATGGTCGATAATATATTTAAGAAGATTATAGAGGTCTGATATGTTTGCCACCATTAAATACAGCGGTCTGATAACTAAATCACGCGCGTTAAGCGCGAGGCTTCTTACTCCGGAAGATTACGACAGGATAATATCCATGGACTCGGTGGTCGAAGCCATCGCGTATCTCAGAGAACATCCGGGATACAAAGATATCTTCCGTTATGCCGATGATGATATCTCCCACAGAGGACAGCTTGAGCACATACTTGCTTATTCTCTTTACAGGGATTATCTTAAACTCTACCGTTTCGCGGATGCCAAAGGGAGGGAATTCCTTGCATTTCTCGAAAAAAGGATAGAGCTTACACTGATCAAGTCCTCCCTGAGAGCCATTTATACGAGGGAAGCCCTGCCAAGATATACCGACATGCTGAATTATCTTGACAGACATTGTAATCTTAAGCTCGAAAATCTCTATAACGCCGACAATCCGGCAAGCTTTGTCAACGCGCTGAAACGGACCATCTATTATCCGGAGCTTTCAAAGCTTGACCTGCAGGCAAAGGATATAATATTTATGATAGAATCCGCCCTTGACCGGAGCTATTTCCGGTATATATGGGAGAATAAGGAAAAATGTCTTTCAAAGCAGGACGCGGAAACTCTCACGGAGATCTTCGGAACCGAAACCGACCTTTTGAATATAATGTGGATCTACCGCTGCAAAAGATATTTCGCGTTAAGCTCCTCTTATCTTTACGGAATGGTCATACCTTATTTCCATAAACTTAAGAAATCCCAGCTTAATGCCCTTATAGAATGTAATAATGTTGAGGAATTCGCGGTATTGATAAAAAAGACTGCGTATGATACTCCGCGTTCCCCGTTTGACATGATACATCCTGAGATGACTTTTAATAAAAAGATGGACGAGGCGTACAGGAACGCCGTAAAGCAGTCTCCCGTATCCATGTCCGTTATAGCGTCCTTTCTATATGAAAGGACAAGAGAACTGGACACGCTCACAACAGCTATCGAGTGCGTAAGATACTCTCTCCCGGCGGATGAGATACGCTCATATCTGTTAAGATGCAAGCCGGATCTCGCACTGTAACACAGCAGGCCCGCAGCCAATCGAGGCGCGGCCGGAACGCTGCCGGCGTTCTTTAACACAGGTTAAGTGCATAATCTTCAAACACTTTCCAGACCAAAGTGTTTATTCCTCAGAGGTGATGAAATGATTGAAAAAATGCGATTTTTAAGCATCACAGGTCCCAAGGAAGATATCGACAGGGTTGCCGATGTCTATATTGACAAATACCAGATGCATCTTGAAAATGCTCTCGCGAAGCTTGATTCTTCCCAGACCCTCACTCCTTACATGGACACCAATCCATATAAAGAGAGCCTTGCCCTGGCTGCCCAGATGGCGCTGCAGCTTCCCGAAGACGCGCAGGCCGATGGCGGATTTGACAATATAGAAGAAGCGAACGCCTTTATCAATCAGACCTATGAGAGTCTTAAGCTAAAGTATGAAAAGCTTGATGAGCTCAAAGCCAGAAAAGCGGCTATCAACGAAGATATTCACAAGGTGCTTCCGTTCAGGCTGTTTAATTTTAATATCAAGCCTCTTATGAACGCGCGTTTTATCAAATTCAGATACGGAAAGATATCACACGAACATTTCAACCGTTTTCTGAAGTACGAGTATGAACAGTTAAATGTAATATTTATAGAAAGCAGCAGCGATGACAACTACGTCTTCGGAATGTATTTCGTTCCGTCGGAATATGCGGACAAGGTTGACGCGATCTTTTCATCTATGCATTTTGAAAGGATACTCGTTCCGTCGGAATTATCGGGAACTCCCGAACAGGTCTTCCAGTCCTATACGGCGAAGTTCAAGGAAGTCTCCGGTCAGATAAAATCTCTAAAAAGCGAGATCAAAAAAGAGATCAACTCAACTGCCGGCAGACTTTTATGTGCGAAAGAAATGCTTGAGAAATACGAAGCCGGCTGGAATATAAGAAAGCTTGCCGCGTGCACCAGGGACCGGTACCTCCATTCGGAATACGTCCACAACGTATTCTACATCTTATGCGGCTGGATGACGGAAGACAACGCGAATGCGTTTCTTAAAGAGATAGAAGACGATCCGAAGATATTCGTCATATCCGAGGACGGACGCGAAGGCGCGGATATCAAACCTCCGACCAGACTGAAAAACCCCGGTCTGTTCAGACCGTTCGAGATGTTCGTCAGTCTTTACGGACTTCCTTCATATAAGGAACTCGATCCTACGATATTCGTTGCGCTGACCTACTCCTTCCTGTTCGGAATGATGTTCGGCGACCTGGGACAGGGACTCTGCCTTACGATCGGCGGCTTCCTGTTTTACAGATTCAAGAAGCAGTCTCTCGGCGGCATCCTTTCGCTCGCGGGAATATTTTCAAGCATCTTTGGAGTCATGTACGGTAGCGTCTTCGGTTTTGAAGAAGTATTTCCGGCTGTGTGGACCAATCCGATGCATGACGTAATGACGGTTCTCTACACCGCCATCAGTTTCGGAATAAGCCTTAATCTGCTTTCAATGCTTTTAAATATTGCCAACGGCATACGCATGAAGGATAAAGGAAGAATATTTTTCTCCACCAACGGCGTCGCGGGACTTGTCTTCTACGCTCTCGCCATCGGCTGCGGACTTCTCTACCTTACAGGAAGAAATCTTCCGGCAACGATACTTCTTATCGTCGGTTTCGGGATACCGCTCTTATGTCTCTTCCTTCAGGAGCCTCTCTCAAGACTTCTGGAGCACAAGAAAAAGCTTATTGAAGGCACGAAAGGAATGTTCTTCGTACAATCGTTTTTCGAGATGTTCGATATCCTGCTTAGCTTTATAACCAATACCCTCTCCTTTGTCAGGGTCGGTGCGTTTGCGTTAAGCCATGCGGGAATGATGAGCGTTGTCTTAATGCTCGGTAAAGCTTCCACGCAGAACCCAAGCATAGTCACCCTTATCCTCGGCAACATTTTCGTAATGGGTCTCGAAGGATTATGTGCGGGCATTCAGGTATTAAGGCTTGAATACTACGAACTGTTTTCACGTTTCTACTCAGGAACCGGCAAACCGTTCAGACCGTTTAAGCTGTCCAAAAACATACAGTAACTCAAAATAAATAAATCTTAGGAGGATCTTTATCATGTTGATCAAAATAACAATCGTAGCCGCATTATTATTCAGTATAGTTATCCCGTTCGGTGGATTTCTTATAAGCAGAAGAGAAAAGGCAGGTTTTAAGCTCTCCCTTGCCACCAACCTTTTCTTCTTCTTCTCAACCCTGATAATAGCCGACATACTTCTCTTCACCGGAAGCGCCAGCGCTGCGGAAGAGACGACAGAAGCGGCAGCATCAATCTTAAACAACGCTGAAGGCCTTAAATATATCGCCGCTGCTCTTTGTACAGGTATGTCCACCATCGGTGCCGGCGTTGCGGTATCCAGCGCAGCAAGCGCGGCCTTAGGCGCTCTCAGCGAAGATTCGTCCATCATGGGTAAAGCGCTTATCTTCGTTGCCCTTGCTGAAGGTATCGCGATCTACGGACTGCTTATCTCATTCATGATCTTAAGCTAGAAGCGTTACCGTTCGCGGTTCATAAGAATAAGCATTAAACCGGCTGTCTGCAGACGTGTTTATTTCGGGGGTGTTTTTATGCGAATGTTCCTAATCAGCGATAATATAGATACCTTTGTCGGTATGCATCTGGCAGGAGTATCCGGAGTGGTCATTCATTCCAGACAGCATCTTAAAGAACAGCTGACTAAAGCAGTAAATGACAAGACTATCGGCATCATTCTTATCACGGAGAAATTTTCAAGGGAATTTCCCGACATAATAGCCGATGTCAGACTTAACCGCCGTATGCCTCTTATCGTTGAGATACCCGACAGACACGGCACCGGCCGCGCGCCGGATTTTATAACCCGTTATGTAAATGAGGCCATCGGCCTTAAACTCTGACATTTAAATTATAAGGAGTTTTGCCTTATGACATTAGAAGAAAAGCTTGCCAATTTTGAAGAAAGCGCCACCAAGGCGGCTACACAGGAAAATGAACGGATAATCAGGGAATATCAGGAATATCTCGATAACGCTTTTGAAGAGAAGAAAGCCGAGCTTGAAGAAGAAGCACAGGTACGGTTAAAAACCGAGTCCGACAGGCTCTTAAGCGAGAACAACAAGCTCCTCTGCTCTCTTTCTCTCGATTCGAGAAGAGCCATAAACCTTAAATCGGAGGAGTATGCCAACCTTATTTTTGCCGACGTTGAAAAGAAATTGACAGAATTTAAAAAAACACCGGAATATTTACAGGTTCTTGCCTCTCAGATAAAAGCAGCTCTTGAATTCGCGAGAGAGTCTTCCATGACTATATATATCGATCCTTCCGACGAGGCTCTTAAAGAAGAACTTGAAAAGCAGAGCGGTCACGCTATTGCCATCAGCCGCATTGAATTTAAGGGAGGCACGAGGGCTGTCATTAAAGACAAGAATATCCTCATCGATAATTCCTTCCTTACAAGATTAGAGGAACAGCGCAGCAGCTTTTCTATCTAGGATGCCTGTCAACCGGAGGTCAGATAATGAATATTACAGGAAATATATATGGAATAAACGGACCAATTATATATGTAAAGGGTAATCTCGGCTTTAAGATTTCCGAGATGGTTCTTGTAGGAAAAGACCATCTTGTAGGTGAGGTCATAGGCCTTACGAAAGAGATGACTACCATACAGGTCTATGAAGAGACCGGCGGACTTAAGCCCGGAGATACCGTGGAAGCTACCGGAGATTCGGTCAGCGTAGTTTTAGCGCCGGGCATAATCGGCAATATCTTTGACGGCATCGAACGTCCGTTAAAGGAAATCTCCAAAAAGTCCGGAGCGTTCATCAGCAGAGGCGTAAGTGTGGACAGCCTTGATACGCAAAAGAAGTGGGACGTCACAATGACTGTTAAGAACGGCGACGTCATTTATCCCGGAACCATAATCGCAACCGTTCCCGAGACGTCCGCTATAGTCCACAGATCAATGGTTCCTCCGGGTATCAGCGGAACCGTTGAATGGGTTGCTAAAAACGGAAAATATACAATAAACGACAGGCTCGTAACCTTAAGGACGGATAAAGGCGAGGTTAAAGAACTCTCCCTCGCGCAGAAATGGCCTATAAGGATCCCACGTCCTGCAGCCCTAAGATATGCCGCCGACAGACCTCTCATCACAGGACAAAGGATCCTCGACACTCTCTTTCCTATAGCAAAGGGCGGCACCGCCGCTATCCCGGGAGGTTTCGGAACCGGAAAGACCATGACACAGCACCAGCTCGCGAAATGGAGCGACGCGGATATAATCGTCTATATCGGCTGCGGCGAGCGTGGAAACGAGATGACAGAGGTTCTCGAAGATTTCAGCAAACTGGTGGATCCGAAGAGCGGCAATCCGCTCCTTGACAGGACCACCCTTATAGCCAATACTTCCAACATGCCCGTTGCGGCGCGTGAAGCAAGCATCTATACAGGCATCACCCTTGCCGAGTATTACAGGGACATGGGCTATCATGTAGCCATAATGGCGGATTCCACCTCGCGCTGGGCTGAAGCGTTAAGGGAGCTTTCGGGACGTCTTGAAGAGATGCCTGCAGAAGAAGGCTTCCCCGCATATCTTGCTTCAAGGCTTTCGGCTTTCTATGAGCGCGCGGGCTTTATGAGGAACTTAAACGGAACCGAAGGAAGCGTATCCATAATCGGAGCAGTTTCCCCGCAGGGCGGCGACTTTTCCGAACCGGTAACGCAGAATACCAAAAGATTTGTAAGATGCTTCTGGGCGCTTGACAAATCCCTTGCCTACGCGAGACATTTCCCTGCCATCAACTGGCTTAACAGCTACAGTGAATATATAAGCGACCTTTCCCCTTGGTACACCGCCAATGTCGGTAAAGAATTCATCATAATGAGAAACCGCATACTTGCGCTCCTTACGACCGAGAACCAGCTCAATGAGATAGTAAAGCTCATCGGTTCGGACGTTCTTCCTGACGACCAGAAGCTCGTACTGGAGATAGCGAGGGTCATAAGGCTCGGCTTCGTACAGCAGAATGCCTACCACCCTTCCGACACCTACGTCCCTATGGAGAAACAATGCAAGATGATGGAAGTCATTCTCCATCTTTATGACAAATCAAAGCAGCTCGTTTCCATAGGCATGCCTGTTTCACTGTTAAAAGAAGATCCTATATTTGACAGGATCATTTCCATAAAATATGATGTTGCCAATGATGAACTTGATAAATTTCCGGAATATATAAAACTCATCGACGAGTTTTATGACAGACTTATGGAAAAAAACGCTTAAAAGGGAGATCCTATAATGTCAATTACTTATTTAGGTTTAAGTGAGATCAACGGTCCTCTGGTCGTCCTTGAAGGAGTAAGAGACGCTTCCTATGATGAGATCGTCGAGCTTACCGTCAATGAAACGACGAAAAAGATTGGCCGTATCGTTGAGATATATGAAGATAAAGCAGTCATTCAGGTATTTGAAGGGACAAGCGATATGTCCCTTAAGAACACTCATACAAGACTTACCGGACATCCTATGGAACTTGCTCTTTCAACGGATATCCTTGGCCGCGTATTCAATGGCGTAGGTCAGCCCATAGATGGACTGGGTCCGATAATACCTGAAAAAATGGCCGATATCAACGGCATGCCGTTAAACCCGTATAAAAGGGAATATCCACGTAACTTTATACAGACAGGCATCTCCGCGATAGACTGTCTTACCACCCTTATCAGAGGTCAGAAGCTTCCGATATTTTCCGGAAACGGTCTTCCGCATGACGAGCTGGCTGCCCAGATCGTAAAACAGGCTTCTCTCGGTGAAGGCAGCGATGAAGAATTCGCCATCGTCTTCGGCGCGATGGGCGTAAAGCATGACGTAGCCGAATTTTTCAAAAGAACCTTTGAAGACAGCGGCGCGAGTTCTCATGTTGTAATGTATATGAATCTTGCCAACGATCCTGTTGTTGAAAGACTCATCACTCCTAAGGTCGCTTTGACCGCGGCGGAATATCTCGCTTTTGAAAAGGGAATGCATATCCTTGTTGTCCTTACCGACATGACCAGCTTCGCCGAAGCAATGCGTGAAGTCTCGTCTTCCAAGGGCGAGATCCCGAGCCGTAAAGGATATCCGGGATATCTTTACAGCGAGCTTGCAACCATTTATGAAAGAGCCGGCATAATCGAAGGCTCCAAAGGTTCCGTGACACAGATACCTATCCTTACGATGCCGAACGACGATATAACGCATCCTATACCCGACCTTACGGGCTATATCACGGAAGGCCAGATAGTGCTTGACAGGGCGCTCCACCAGACCGCCGTATACCCTCCTATCAATATCCTTCCGTCGCTTTCAAGACTTATGAAGGACGGAATAGGCGAAGGATATACCAGAAAAGACCATCAGGATCTTGCCAACCAGATATTTTCATCTTATGCCCACGTAGGCGAAGCCAGAGCTCTCGCGAGCGTTATCGGCGAAGACGAGCTTTCCGCGCTGGATAAGCAGTATCTCACGTTTGGAAAAGCATTTGAAAATGAATTTCTTTCACAGGGCAAGACCGAGAACCG
>CACZSY010000102.1 GCA_902783965.1 uncultured Lachnospiraceae bacterium | reverse complement strand
TGAATTTGTATGCCCAAAGAAATAGCGTCAGTATAGGCGATGATCTGAAACTGGCAGGACATATGTTTACGGTATCCGGGATTGGATGCGTGCCGGATTATAATCTTCCAGTGAAGAATTTTTCGGACATGACAGCGGATCCGGCTAATTTTGCGATTGCAATCGTGACCGACAGAGCCTATGAAGAGATGAAGCGGAGTGGGTTCGTTGGAAGCGAAAGCTATACTTACAGTTTTAAGTTCAACAGTGGGATGGATATCGGCGAGGAAGCAAAAAAGCTGAAAGATGATCTGAAGAACATAGAGTTTGATTATAAGAAGTCGGAAAATGAATATCTTATCGAGTACGTTGACAGACTGCAAAAGAATAAAACTGATTTTGAAGGTGGTCTGGAGGAACTGTCTGAAGGAATCAATCAACTCTGCGACGGTGTTCTCCATCTTCGTGATGGCATGGAAGCAAACAATCAGATTTCCAAGGGTTATCTGAATAGGGTAAATGAGCTGCTTGATGGCGCATCAGCGTACCGTGACGGAGTAAATGAATTTGATGAGGAAGTAAGAGAATTTCTGAATGATCAATACGAGGTAAATATTCCCAATCTGGAAAGCTTTTACGAGAATAAGGATAATCCAAGAATCGCAAGTGATGCGGCCAGTGACGTCATCCTGAAAAGAATGGTGGCACTGGTGGCAGGAGTCATACTTGTCATGCTTTTCGCCTATGTTATTTCGGTGTTTATTATCCACCAGATCAATGAGGAAAGCTCCGTGATCGGGACGCTCTATGCCATGGGCGTAAAGAAGTCGAAAATCATCGCCCACTACATGGCACTGCCGACCGTGATTACGTTTCTTGCAGGTCTTGTGGGAATGGCTGTGGGATTCAGTAAAATCGGTGTTGATTATCAGATGCTGGACAGTTACCTGTATTACTCGATACCTGAAATGGATGAAGTATACCCGATGTATATCGTTATCTATTGTATTGTGATGCCACCGGTCATGTCAGCTTTGGTAAATATCCTGGTGATCAATAAAAAGCTTTCTCAGACCGCACTTTCTCTTATAAAAAATGAGCAGAAGCTTAAGCCTGTAAAAGACAGCGGAAAGCACAGAAATCGCGCTTTTATCCGTCAGTTTGCGGCGCGTCAGCTGTCAAGGGAGGGAAAAAGCGTATTTACGGTAGTGATAGGAATGACTTTTGCCCTTTTGATTTTTATGATCGGGCTGAACTGTTACGTACTTTGCGACAACGTAAGGAAGGAGAATCTGGAAGACGTCAATTACGAATATATGTATGTTCTCAAATATCCCATGGAAGAAGCGCCAAAGGATGGGGAGACCTGTTTTATAAAGAATCTTTCGGTCAATTATCTTGATTATTCTCTCGACGTAAATATCATTGGTATAGAGGAGGATAGCGTCCATTATCCTTTTAAGACAAGCGGAAACCAAAAGGATCTTGTGATTGCGAGTTCGACTGCCCAGAAATACGGTTTGAAGATAGGAGATAATATTTTCATGGAGGATACGTCCGAGGACAGAAGATATGCCTTCCGTGTATCTGATATTGTGAAGTATTCCATTGGGCTTACAGCCTATATGGACATAAATGAAATGCGGGAGCTCTTTGGTGAAAGCGATAATTATTTCAATATGGTAGTCGCGGATAAGAAGCTTGATCTGGAAGAAGGACGGATTTTTTCGACGACTACCAGAGCGGATATTGAGAATGCCGCAGGAATCTTTGTGGATCAGATGATGTCACTCATTGTGATACTGATCGTATTATCCATCTTAATATTTATTGCAGTTACGTATCTTATGTTGAACGTCATGATCGACCGTGCCGCATTTGGTATATCACTGGTTAAGATCTTTGGCTATCGAATAAAGGAGATTAAAAAGGTATATTTGAACAGGAGTTTTTATGCGATATCTATTGGCGCAATGTTGGGAATACCGCTTACCAAGTGTGCGGCGAATGCCATATATCCATATTTCATTGCCAATACTGCGATGGGAATGAATCTTTCGTTTCAATGGTATCTGTTTGTGGCAATTTTCATTGGCGTGATTTTGGTATACAGAGTCAACTGTACCATTCTTACCGCAAAGATCCGGCGCATCGTTCCGGCAGAAATATTGAAAAACAGGGAGTGAAGGAGGACAATCTATGAAGCTATAAATGAGCACTGCGGTCAAACTGCACAAATAAACATTCTCGTTTTGTCCTTATAAGCTTTATTAAGTCTTATATAAAGCCAATGATTTATGCATATCTACTAAGTCATGCTCATTTATAGTATGAAGCTTATCTGTTTGCTTTTAGGTATAGCAATCCAAAAAAAGTATAAGGCAGTTGACAAGGGTGATAAAATAGAAG
>CACZSY010000101.1 GCA_902783965.1 uncultured Lachnospiraceae bacterium | reverse complement strand
CCGACAATGCTCGAATCGGCGTCGGGTATATCCTGATCTACGGATATTTCGCTCACCTTGACCTCTCCGTCAAAGCAGTTCTGCTCGATGTATTTGATCTCATAGCCTTCAAATTCCTCGACGCATTCTTTCAGTATCTCCGCAAGGACTACCTTATGCTTTATCAGCTTTTTTGCGGTCGCGTCGAGCCTTGCCTTTGCTTCGGCAGCATCCATGATGTTTGCGAGACCGGTCTGTATCTCGGGCATGAGGATCATCTCCCTTCACTAATATTTTACCATAAAACCGTCATGATGTCAAGCGGCAATGTCTGCTCTGTGCAGAATGTAAGAGGGCTGTCATGACCGCTTGTTACGCTTGAAAAACAACGCCCTTACGCACCTCGAAATACGAATATCTCTTTTTTACTGTCATTGCTATCCATGATCTTCTGATAACAAGGATTTTCTTCTGATTCCTTAGATTGTTTATCATCACAGAACCCGAGTACAGCATCAAGAGACGATATAAACGAATAATGCTCCGAAGCTATTGGTATCGGCGAAAATCCCATTTTCTCGAATTTAGACATTATGTCATTCTTCTTTTGAAGGGTAAAATAATAATCAGATAATACCCAATCGAGTTCATTCTCATCATCACGCATTTGTTTGATAATTTTTAATAGTTTTTTTCTGCCCGATCTGCCGTTATATTGGTCATTGATCAGTTTTTTCTGCCAGTTACTTGATACATAGCACATATCGGTATTGTACATAAATAGCCTTTTATAGTATTCATTTAGAATAACATCTCTGTTTATATACATCCTATGAAGCGCGTCCAATGTATCAAGATCCTTGTTTGTGCTGTGTATAAAACTTCTGTTGCAGCGTAATTCGATACTCAGAGTACCTTGATCTGTACTTACAGTGTCATGGGAATTAATCAGATCAGCTTCTGCATCGTGCTTACAATACACAGCGAATTCTATACCAAGATCATCTATTGCATTGAACGAATCCTTAGAATCGTCATTCGTTTTGTAATTGATACTGAAGTTTTCATTTAGACTCATTTTTCGCATTATATTTATGTATTCCTTAATTAAGCGCTCGGGAATATTGTTAATATCCTTGGCAAAATCAATTCGGCTTAATTTGAAGTCATTGATCGTCATACCGGGCATTATCTGCTTGATAAGATCATCCAACCTTCTGCAAGCTTCCGAAAAATCACTTTCACAGGTTATTGTATTGCAATTCGTATTTTCACATAATAACCTACTTGGATTTACAATAAGGGTAAGCTTATAGTTTTCATTATTGTAATTACTGCTGCTGATTAATTTAGTACGCTTCATTTTCAATCCTTTACTATTATAAATTAAACTCTTATACTCATCGTTTGTTTTCTTTGTTTTCTTTAGTTTACATTTCCGAGTCAAATCCTTTATCTCATTTAGATCACCCTTGTATGTGAACTTAAGATTTTTTACAGAACAGCGATCCTAACAGAGGCACCACTAATTTGATACTCAAACAGTCTGTTGAGAATAACAGCAATAGACTATTTTATATTATCAAATACTCTGTTTGGGAACTTAGCCTGTCCCGATAATACAAATCTACCACATTATCCGAAAATAATCAATACCTTTTTTAACCAAATATTTACTGACATTTTTTAGGATAACAACATCAAAGGGCGATATAGTTTTCTGTAATGTAAAGTGATTTATTGCCTTGTGAAGTGATCTGAATTCTAATTATTCGTCAATTTGATGAATTCCAAAAAAGAAATTTTAATGAATTAAAATTAAGATATATCCGTCTTCATATTATTATAATTGATTATCTCCGCTGCCGGAATGCGCCATAACCGTTTTCCTATCCTGAATCCTTTTATGACACCGGCATTGATCAGCTTTACAACAGTCGGGCGGCTCATCTTGAGCAGTTTACACGTTTCGTTTAGTGTGAGAAATTCGGATTTTCCATAGTTCTCCATATCTATACCTCACTTGATTATATTTTCATATCCAATGTCATCGCTTTCATGAAGAAATACTTGCTTTCCCCTTGTTTTCTTTTTAAGATACTTGAATAGCTTACGGTCATTTTCCGTAGTCGGCTGAAACTCCAAAAGACTTTCGATCGACTGCATAAAGGGGATATCCTTATTCTTTATCGGAAATGGTGCCGCTCCCAATTCCGAAAAGTAATTCAGCAGTCTCGTCTGAGATTTTCTGTCTTTGCTGTATTCATCTAACAGTTCAAAGAGCGGAGGATGCTTCTTGTAACTTAATCTGTCGGCAAGCCACAACATTTTTTTACACTTCTTTTCCTTGCCTGCGTTCTTGCGCACGATCATCTTTTTCAACCAATGATCCTGCATAAAGCACACATCATTATATCGAATAAATACCTCGTCATAGACACTTCTTGCTATATCCTCTTTATGAATGAAAATGTATTTCAATGCGTCAATAGTCGAGAGACCCTTTACTCTTTCACGATAGAATCTCCTGAAACATCTGATCTCCATTCTCAGAGTATCCTTGTAAAATTCCAGTTCTTTATCACTCATATTCTTATCAACAGCAGCCCGATGCTTGTTATATACCACAAATTCGACTTCGCTGCTCGTTTTCCATGACCTTAATGCATTAAAAGAATCCTCCTTGCGAAAGCCTTTAGTAT
>CACZSY010000100.1 GCA_902783965.1 uncultured Lachnospiraceae bacterium | reverse complement strand
ATCATCTTCAAGAACCTTGAAGGTAAATATATCGTACTTAGCGAATATAATCCTGATGTTACCGGAACAAAGGATAATAAGAAGACGATCTATTATGTAACGGATGAGAAGCAGCAGAGCCAGTACATCAATATGTTCAAAGAAGATAATATGGATGCTGTTATCCTTACACATAATATCGACCAGTCATTTATCACATCACTTGAGAGCAAGGATGAGACGATCACCTTCCAGAGGATCGATGCGGAGATCGCGTCTTCGACGAAAGAAGAGGTTACTGCCGAAGATGAAGACAAGGTTGTCGAAGAAGGCGAGAAGCTCACCGATATGTTCAAGAAAGCTCTTAACAATGACAAGCTTTCCGTTAAAGCTGTCAAGCTTAAAAATCCTAACGTCTCATCTATGATCACGCTTTCGGAGCAGGGCAGAAGAATGCATGACATGATGAAGATGTACAACATGGGCGGATCGGATTCTACGATGTTTGAGAACAATCAGACACTTGTCCTGAACCTTAACAACGACCTTGTTAAATATCTTCTTGAGCATGATGACATGGAAGAAAAAGATATGTTCTGCTGTCAGCTTTATGATCTTGCAGTACTTTGCAATAAGCCGTTGGAACCGGAAGAGATGACAAGATTTGTTGAAAGAAGCAATAAGATAATGCAGATGCTTACGCAAAATTCCGGTAAATAAGATTACTAAATAAATTATAAAGCCAATAGATCAGAAACGCCGACGGCGTTAATGAGAAGAACAAGCAGAATCGGAGTAACGAAGGCTGCATAAGAAAAACAGGCAGAATCGGAACAACGAAGCTTACGGGAGAAGATTATGGAGCTGAATTTAAAAGAGATCAGACCATATAAAAAGGGCGCCGGGTATTCATATACCCTCGGCGCCTTTCCTACTATGGAACTGATCAAGAAGAAAAAGGAAAGAGCGGCGGCGGTGGTCGTCAGCAGCAGATATGAAGGCAGCGCGGATTTTAAAGAGCTCTGTGAGAAAGAAAACATCAGATATGAGGTAAATGATAAGCTGCTTAACAGGCTGTCCACCAAGGAGAACTGTTTTGTCGCGGGAATATTTGAAAAATATGAAGAAGAGTTAAGAGCGGACAGACCGCATGTTGTGCTTGTTAATGTATCCGACATGGGAAACCTCGGAACTATAATCAGGACTCTTGCAGGTCTGGGGATACCGGATCTTGGGATAATAGCGCCGTGCGCGGATCATTTTAATCCGAAGACGGTAAGGGCTTCAATGGGTGCTCTTTTTTCTATAAGAATAAAGATATATGACAGTTTTGAGGAATATAAAAGTAAGTTCCCCGATCATGAGCTTTTCCCGTTCATGCTTGACGGTGAGAATACCTTAAGCATAAATGAGATAAGTCACGGGGAACTGTATACGCTTATCTTCGGAAACGAAGCCACAGGGCTTCCGAAAGAATTTGCCGGGATGGGGCGAAGCATCTTCATACCGCAGACGGAAACGGTCGATTCGTTAAATCTTCCGATATCAGTTGGTATAGGAACGTTTAGCTTCGTACATTCTCTCGTCGGCAATGGCGAAAAGCTCTCTTAGCCTGTGTTCGTCATCTAACTTATCATGTACAAATCCTATGGAGAATCTGACCTGTGTGCTTGCGTCATCCTGTGCGATCAGATGAGGTCTGTTCTCCATCATACTGTCAAGCTTTTCTTTAAAAACATCTTCAGTGGTGTCGGTGCAGATGACAAGAAATTCATCTCCACCGTATCTGTAGCACTGGTCTTTTCCGAAAACGGACGAAAGAAGAGCGCCGGTTTCCTTAAGGATCCTGTCGCCTTCTTCATGACCGAAGGTGTCATTGATGTATTTGAATTTATCGATATCCATCATCATAACCGTAACCTCATGGCCTTTGTAGGAATCATAATAGAGTCTCAGAGCCATACGGTTGCGGATATTTGTAAGAAAATCAGTTGTCGAAATGTTCTGAAGATATTCATTTTCATTAGACAGCTTTTTGTTGAGATTGTCTACTTCCCTGAACGCATCCTGTTCAGCACGCTTAAGAAAACATACAAGCAGCATGTCCGAGATTATACCGATAAGTGAGACAAGAACTTTTTGAAAATTCTGCTCTGTAAAATCAACAAGATCATTATCGGTGGAAAAGAAATAAAGCGTATAAAACAGCATTATGATTGCTGCGACGATTCCGCCGCCGAAACCGAACATAGCACAGCACAGTACAAGACCTGCGATAAGTATCATGTTGGGATTGGGAATGTTGGTTAAGTATACAAACGCGATCAGCGCTGCCATGATCACGAAAGATACGATGATCTTAACTGGCAGACCGACCTCAAGCTGCATCAATGTATATCTGTGTTTTTTATTGTTCATTTCAAAAAATGCTCCTGATTTCAGATCAGATGATCCCTTCTTTTATCTGTGAATCAATAATGCTTATACCCATGATAATGCGGTTGCTGCCCGGTCTTGTGCGGGTAAGCTTCATATGCACAAACATCGGAGTGCCGGTGTCGATCAGACGGTAGGTAGCTGTAAACATATTTTTTTCATCCAGCTCGCGGATAACATTTTCCTTGGTGAATTTGGCTAAGAAATTGTCTCTGTCTTTATCGTACATGCGTTTCATAGTATCAATCTTTGCCTGGGCAAAGAAATTTTCACCATGCCTTTCTATGGCAAGTTCATCTTTGCCGATCGGTGAAGAATACTCAATGAATTTTTCCGTATCAAGATCGACCACATAGATGTTGTAATAATCCGAGGCAAGAGCCCTGACGATCTCCGCGTAAGTGGTGGTCTCATCTGAATCCATGATTGAGAGCACGATTATAGCTATGGCAATATTGCCGTTAACAGGATTGATGCCGATGTTTCTCGCAAATGAGTGAACGATGGAGCCGTCAGGCATAGTCTCGTCATAAAAGGTACGGCTGCCGTACTCACTGCAGGCACTAACGACATTTTTAACAAAATCTTCATCAAAGTGCACGAATTGTGAGTCTTCAACAGAGAGATTGAAGTTAAAAAACCTCATGATAAAATCACGGTAAGACTGGTTGCATCTGACAAAACGTGAAGTATCTTCGTGAATCTCAATGATGCCCATAGGCAGGGTGTTGAAATAATGACTGAAACTGTTGACTTCTTCAATATTGGCAATGACTGAAAAATCGTAAAGATTGATGCGGCCGACAGTATCATAGTAAGAAGCCTGATCGGGATCTTCGTATCCTATCTGTATGCCTTTGCTGTAACGTTCAAGGATCTGGTTCAGCGGGATAGGTTTGGTGAAATAGTATCCCTGAAGCTTGGAACAGCCGATCTCATTAAGGAATCGTACCTGTGCTTCAGTCTCAACGCCTTCACACACTGTATCAATGCCAAGCACAGTTGCCATCTTCATTAATTCGGTAAGAATGATCTTTCCGTTTTCACCTTCGTCAAGTTTTCTCATAAAACTCATATCGAATTTCAGAAGATCAAATTTAACCGACTGAAGGACGTCAAGTGAAGAATATCCGCTGCCGAAGTCGTCCATCCATACCTGAAAACCGAGATTCTGGAAACGCTGAACCTGCTCTACGATAAATGCAAAGTCATAGCTTAAGCTGCTCTCAGTTATCTCTATTGTAATAAGTTTACGGTCGATATTGGCGGCGTCAACACGTTTGCATACTTCAAAAACCATATCGCAGATATCAAAATCCGATCTTGAAAGATTGATGGAGTGCGAGACGATGTTATAACCGAGAACCTTCTGAGTGTTCATTTTTTCAAGAACCTGTTCTAAGACATACAGGTCGAGTTTATAGATAAGCCCGGCGTCTTCGAGAATAGGAATAAAATCACCCGGAGACAGGAAGCCTCTTTCAGGGTCGATCCATCTTGCAAGAGCCTCCTCGTCGCAGACCTTTCCGTTGACAGCGCGGATGATAGGCTGGTAATAAACCTGGATCCAGTGTTCTTTCAAAGCTTTGTCAATATTGGAAAGGATGTACTGCTTGCGTTCCGCGTCATCCCTGAGGCTGTAGTTATAGTATTTAAAAGCAGAAGAGTAGCCGTCTCTTAAAAGATCGCAGGCAAATTTGGCCCTGTCACACGCAACACTTATGGAAACATTTTCTAGTCTGAAAGGATAAATGCTGACGCGTACAGGAAGCGAGTCGCCGTTATTAAGACTGCGGCATTCAAGAAATAGAAAATAAAGTATATCTTCAATTTCTTCTTCCTTGGTAAATACGGCAAAATGATCTCCGTTCACATGACAGCAGTTTTCGGCGTTAAAAATACTGCAAAGAAGATTGGCAAATGAGATGAGCAACTTGTCGCCTGCCGCAAATCCGTTTTTCGAATTAAAGAATTTCATGCCGCTAAGATCGAGAAAAAGCATGACAGCCTGCTCGCCGGCCTTCTCCAGTTCTTTGATGCCGGTCTCGGCAAGGTCTGTAAAGAGTGTCATGTTGGCAAGACCGGTAAGCTGATCATACGGCTTAAGCGCCGTATTATTGGATCTGTCCACAGTGCTGCTGAAGATCCTTAATACATCTTCTTTATCGGTTACGGAATTATCAATATAGAGACCCTCATCAAAATACCATACATGAGCAAGGCGCGCGTTTGTTTCAGTATAAATATGATGCCCCATGGCGTGAATGAGATTATATTCCTGAGTGCCGACTTTGCGGCTCCTGTAAATAGCTTCATAAGTGCCGCCCTCGACAGCGAAGCGCATTGCCTCGTTGGAAATCCTCGCTACATCATCCGGATGAGTATCCTTATACATATTATGGTCCATATCGTGATATGCGAGAGAACGGTCCTTATAACCGAAAACCTTTAAAAAACCATCCGACAGGATAAGCGTGACAACCCTTTTATCAATAAACTGATATACGGCAAAAGGAACTTCCAGACTCTCCAGAATTTCTCTTTGCTCTTTAGAATAAATATATCTCTCCATTAGTAACTCACCTTCCGGTAATAGGTTATAAAACAGTAAATCCGCCAAATGCAGACGGTGAAAATTCCAGATAAACGCACAATGCCTGCATATCCTCAAGGCAAAAATACTTACACTATATTTTAACACAATTTAATGCGCTAAAGCAAGAGGGGAGAGCAATTGACAGGGGAAAAACGGGGAAAAATCAGCATGGATTTTATTTATATCCTTTCTGCGCATCTTGAAAAATGGGAAATCCAATATGATTGTATTGATACAAATATCTCACTTGAAAGGAATTGATGTTTTTTCACTGCGTCGTTATATCAATCGTGGAGACCTCGACAGTATTAGAAATGTGCTTACCGCTCTTTTTGCCAGGATAACATATACAACAATGGATGATGCTTGAGTGTGAAATGCATACATTTACCGGAAAAATTGACTGTAAAGTTGAAACTGAAAAATACATTTATCTTTTTGAGTTTAAACGCGACAAATCCGCAGAAGAGGCATTAAAGCAGATTGAAGAAAAAAACTATGCCCTTCCGTTTGCTGCAGATCACAGAAAGATTTTAAAAATCGGAGTTTCGTTTGATTCTAAGAAGAGGGTACTGGAGGACTGGAAGGTTAGTGATTAAATATTCTTGACAGTTTTTTAACTTCCATTGATAAAACATGTAAAACTATACATGTATAAAACGTGACGCTATTGACAAATAACGAATATTAGTATAGAATATCCATAATAGTAATTTCAGTAGGAGATAGTATGTTTATTTACAAATGAGGCTGAGGACTGATGAGTTTTTAAAAGGGATTATGTAACAAATCAAAGACATTTGAAAAGATTCTTTACTATTTGGGGGTGATCGCCTAAGTGCTGTCAGATAGTATTAAGTTATCAAAAAGCAAGTAGTTTATGTCAGAACTTTGGGATAGTTTAGAACAAAGAAAAATGTCAGACGGTATTCAAAGAGGGATTTTGCAGATTTTAAGAAAGTTTTTGCATTAACGGAATACCATATTTATGTGGGTTTTAATGTTAGGGAACGTCTTCTAACACGAAAATGAAAGAAAAAGACGAGAAAGGAAGGAAAAAAATGGCAAAAAAAGAAGTAAAACAGAAAAATTCTCCTATGAAAAAATTAGTTGCTGCCGCTTGTATGCTGGGACTTTCAGCTTCCATGCTGGGCGCCAGTACATATGCTTGGTTTACAATGAGCAGAGAGGTTGAAGTAACAGGAATAAGAATGACTGCTACAGTACCTGAATCTATTCAAATATCACTTGGGGCAGGAACTAACAGTAGTGCAGGAATTTCAATGACGGTAGATAACACCACCAACAAATTGACAGCAGTATCTGTTCCTGTGGCTGATACTGAATGGACAAATAGTGTAGCAATTTCTGAATATTATAAGTTTGGTAAATTGACACCTGCTACATCAGCAAATGGTTCAGATGTTTATTATACATCTGATGCTACAGGTGTTGGCAAAACGCTCGCTGGTCACACAATCACAAGCAATGGTATGATGAGTGGTGGCACAGCAAAAGCTGGTTTTACAAAAGCAGATGTTGCTGATGCTCTTGGTACAGGTAACGCTACTGCTTGGGTAGGAAAAATCAATAACAGGACAGCTGATGAGACTCCTTTAGATTCAACTGGAAATGGTTATTATATAGATATTCCTGTATGGTTCAGAACATCTATATCTACTGGTGCGAAATTAACAGTACAAGCCACATTTACAGACGGTACAAATGGTAAGATCAATACAGATGGAACGAGACTATATAAAGCAGCGCGTGTTTCAATTCTTGAAGGAAATAATGCATCAACTACATCAAATTCATTAACTCAGGCTGTCTTAAAGGATTCTGGTGCGAACTATTATAGGACTGCTGCTGGAGCAACAAGAGGTTCAGCTGCTGGTTATACAATAAATGCAGCCAATACAAGTGGCACAGATATTCCTACTGCTTCATGGGCTAAAGTTGCTTGTATAAATCAGTTTAATGGTACTTATGATACAACTGAAACAAATAAAGCGGCAAATGGTAATGCAGTTATATCTATTCCGGCACCCACGGGTAATGATCCTTGGAGTGCAATGACTGGAGCTCCTTATACAATAAGGGTTTGGCTTGATGGCGAAGATGTTGATTGTTGGGATGCTAATGCAGCTCAGGACTTCGGCATAAGTCTTAGATTTGTTCAGCTTACTGATACCGCAGCTACTAATACCACAGCAAAGGACTCAATTGGTACAGATTTTAGCTGATT
>CACZSY010000099.1 GCA_902783965.1 uncultured Lachnospiraceae bacterium | reverse complement strand
GATCCGTATAACTGGGGTGAACCGCTTCTTGCCCTCCTTGGCGCGTACAACGCCCAGATGGAACTCGGACTTCCTTCGATCGGCGGAAAGGACAGTATGTCGGGAAGCTTTAATGAAATAAGCGTTCCACCGACGCTTGTCTCATTCGCAGTGGATGTTGCAAAACAACAGGATGTCATCTCGCCTGAATTAAAGCAGGCCGGTGATGTTCTTGTCAAGCTTGATATAGAAAAGGATGAATACGATCTTCCGGATTACGATTATCTTAAGAAATTATACAGCGCAGTGACCGGAATGATAGGCAATAAGACGTTAAAGTCCGTATATGCAGTAGGATTCGGCGGTATCATCGAAGCGGTCAGCAAGATGGCTTTCGGTAACAAGTTCGGAGTCAGACTTTCGGAAAGCCTTGAAGAGAGCGAACTCACGCTTCCTGAATACGGTTCGCTGATAGCTGAAGTTGCGGCTGACGACGCAGAAGACCTTATAGAGACCTTTGAAAGCTATGGGCTCGGAATAAGCGTGATCGGCGCTGTGACAGCAGAACCTGAATTCACATACCGCGATGCGAAAGTAACAATGGAAGAGGCTCTCGGAGCATGGAATAAGACACTTGAAAAAGTATTCCCGACCAAGACCACCGAAGAACTTCCTAAGGTTCCTTCAAAGATATATGACGGCGGAAGGATAGCGGTATGTAAAAACAAGATAGCAAAGCCGACGGTATTTATTCCTGTATTTCCGGGAACCAACTGTGAGTACGATACAGCGAAGGCGTTCGAGAGAGCCGGAGCCAACGTAAACGTATGCGTATTCGCAAATCTCGATGAGGAAGGGATAAGGGAGACCGTAAAGGAATTTACAAAACAGATAGACAATGCCCAGATACTCATGTTCCCGGGCGGTTTCAGCGCGGGTGACGAACCGGACGGTTCAGGAAAGTTCATTGCGACAGCATTCAGAAATGAGAGCATAAGAGAGGCGGTTGACAGGCTTCTTAACGACAGGGACGGACTTGCGCTCGGTATCTGCAACGGTTTCCAGGCACTTATCAAATTAGGACTTGTGCCTTACGGAAAGATAACTCCGTTAAGCGAAGATTCACCGACACTTACGACCAATAACCTCGGCCGCCATATTTCAAAGTCGGTATATACCAAGGTAGTAAGCAATAAATCCCCATGGCTTGCGAAGGCGCAGCTCGGAGGAGTTTATTCGATCCCTGCGTCACACGGCGAGGGAAGGTTTGTTGCCAATGACGAATGGTTAAAGAAGCTTTGGGAAAACGGAATGGTGGCAACCCAGTACGTTGACGCGAACGGCGAACCTACCATGGATGAAGACTTCAACCCTAACGGTTCTTATAACGCGATAGAAGGAATCACCAGCATGGACGGAAGAGTGCTCGGAAAGATGGCTCATGCGGAAAGACGCGGAGACGGAGTAGCGCTTAACATCACAGGCGACCAGAATATGCTCATATTCGAGTCAGGCGTTGAATACTTTCGGTAAGTAACAAACCATAATAGATAGAGAGGTATCATAAAATGAGTACAACAGAACTTAAGCCTGTAAAGGAAGGCAAGGTTAGAGAAATATATGACAACGGCGACAGCCTTATAATGGTTGCCACAGACAGGATAAGCTGTTTTGACGTTATCCTTAACAATGTAGTTACCAAGAAGGGAACAGTGCTTACCCAGATGTCAAAATTCTGGTTTGACTACACTTCCGACATACTCCCGAATCATATGATATCGGTAGATGTCAATGACATGCCTGAATTTTTCAGACAGCCGCGATTCGACGGCAACAGCATGATGTGCAGAAAGCTGGAGATGCTTCCTGTTGAGTGTATCGTAAGAGGCTACATTACCGGCAGCGGCTGGAAGAGTTATCAGGAGAACGGGACAGTATGCGGAATAAAGCTTCCGGCAGGACTTATAGAATCCGATAAGCTTCCTGAACCTATCTACACTCCTTCGACCAAGGCTGAGATAGGCGATCATGATGAGAATATCTCATATGAGCAGAGCATCGCTCATCTTGAAAAATACTATCCGGGAAAGGGAGAAGAATATGCACGCAAACTTCGTGATTATTCAATAGCTCTTTACAGGAAGTGCGCTGATTATGCACTTTCAAAAGGCATCATTATTGCAGATACCAAGTTCGAGTTCGGACTTGACGAGGATGGCAATATAGTTGTCGGCGATGAGATGCTCACTCCGGACAGTTCAAGATTCTGGCCGGCAGACAAGTATGAGCCGGGACACGGACAGCCTTCATTTGACAAGCAGTTCGCAAGAGACTGGTTAAAGTCCAATAAAGACCATAACTGGACACTTCCACAGGATGTAGTAGATAAAACTATCGCTATATATCTTGAAGGATATAAGCTTTTAACAGGAAAAGAATTATAAGAATAAAAGAATACAATAAGATGACCCTGCCCGGACATTTGTAATATAATTGTCCGGGCAGGGTATATTTATTTTCAGATATTTAAATTACCACCTAAAAAAAGAAATTCTGATCTGAGTTGTAAAATCATCCCCACCCACCCTGAGAGAAATAAGAATAAAAAAAGAGGAAAAAGCCGCACATTACAGAACTCCAAACAGTAATACATATTAGAAAGGAGGTTTCTTTAGTTATGGATCTTGAACAAACATACGATAAGATCTACAGGTATGCATTTTTCAGAGTTAATGACAGCTATCTGGCTGAAGATATAACACAGGAAGCATTCCTTAGATATTTCAAAAAAATGGGAACCGGCGACAATTACGATATGCCATACCTGTATACGATCGCAAAGAATCTATGTGTTGATGAGAATAAGAGGGTAAAACCGGAAACCTTTGAGGATGGTGGCATAAATGATCCGTACATACAGAATTCTCATTCGAAAGATTCAGCAGGCGAAGCTGAACTGATAGATAAACTGACGATCAAAGATGCTTTGTCTAAACTTACCGAACAGAACAGGGAACTTTTGCTTTTAAGGTATGTAAATGAAGAGTCGGTTGCATCTTTGGCGGAGTTTTATCAATGTTCAAGATTTGCCATATATAGAAAGATCAAAGCAGCGGTTAAAGAGTTAAAGGGATATCTTGGAGGTGCTGAAGAATGGATGGAAAACTGAAAAAAGAACTTAAACGTGCATTTGATTCGCCGGAACCTGCAGGAAAACAGCAGTTTATAGAGAAGCTGAATTCTATGGAAGGGAAAAAAGCGGAATATGAAAGCACAAAGCACAAAAGAATAAAACACGAAAACACAAAGTATGAAGGCTCAAAATCTGAAAGTATAAACTATGAAGACGTTGATGAACTGCTCATAAGAGAGCTGGAGAATAGAACAAGAAAAAGATTTAATACATTTGCAAGAGTGGGTCTGGCTGCAACGCTGCTGCTCGCATTAGCAGCGGCAGGATTTGTTATATCAGCATCAGTGATCGATAAAAAGCAGGATAGCACTGACATGCGATCAGATTATAATGCTGTTACAGACAGATCAAAACCGGGACAAAAAGACCGGACAGACGAAAAAGAAGAAAATCATCCTGATGGTAATATTTTTACATTTGATACTAAGGAATACAGACATGCGTATGCAAAGTATTGTGAACTGAAAGAAAAGACCGCATCCAAAGGCAGCGGGCTGACCTATGATGAGCTTGTGGATATACTTGGAAAGCCTGATGAGTCCTGCGAAAGAATAAAGGCATACAAGGACTATAAAGATATATCAGCATTTTCATGGAAATTTGAAGGTGGATATTTTATTGATGCCAGAAATGGATTTTATCAAGGCTCTGATAAAGATAAAAGCGAGTATGAACCGGAAGGTGATTTTAGGTATAATTTCGGATGCGTTATTGACGGTATCAGATATTCGGGAGACTTTGGAGCTGTAGGACAGGATGAAGCAGGCATGAAACAACTGGCCGATGTCATCCAAAGAATCAATAAGAGAAAGGGATTTGAAGATGCGGAGTATTTTATAAATCCGGAAGAATTAACGGATACTCCGGATTACTACCCTTTTAATTCTGTACCACCATACATAGTACCGATGCAAAGATTCAGTTTATATGGCAGAGGCAACGGACCATATACTTTTGGAAGCAGTGCAACCGTAGAGTATAGTATGATAATTGCATCTGTAAAAGAATCGGATCTAAAGATTTCATTTGATTCTGATACTCGAAAGGTCGGGGTTTATGACCCTGATGATAATTCTGATGAATATAGATACGTATATATGATAAAGATTGGAAATAGTTCCGATCTGTCATGGATAAATAACAGATCAGATATTGGGATTGAAGCGGAATATGTTGAAAGAATGGGTAATTGCATAGATATGGATTCAACTGTTGAAGATGTCAGGAAAAGACTTGGAGAACCGGATAGAATTGAAGATGAGGACGGAACACAGATTTACTGCTACATATTGGGAAAATGTACCTTAAGAGTTATTTTGAATGATTTTGGTATCACAACTGCTATCAGGGTTGAGGGACTGGCCAATGATATAGTGAATGCAGGAATTAATAATTCTGATTATGTATTTGCCAAGGAGATTCAAATGCATCATGTATTAGAATCATATGATTATAAAATGGGTATGTCGGACATAGTAAAAGAATTTGGACCTCCTGATTATTACAGGGAATATAATAACAGGGAAAACACGATCGATCTGGATGGAAAGAAGCTGGTCAACAAGAGTGTGATGTGTTGGCTGTATGCAGGAAATGAATTGTCTATGTTCTATGTTGATGACATCTGGGATGATTCTGATGAAAATATGTTACAGGGAATATATATTGACCATCCGACAGATGTGAGCAAAAGATATCAGGATAAGGAAATGACGATCAGGGTTGAAGAAGAGTAGTAGTATTAATACTATAATATATTCTCTGAGTGCAGCTGTAATCTGCCGTTGATCTAATGAATAAGATGTGATCTTTATCAGATAACAGATGCTTGCAGAGCGATCATGATCAATCAGCATAAGAAACGAAGGAATATAAAAGGCGGAGAACAGATCTCCGCCTTTTTAAGATTAGTATAGATGGATGAGACTATTTATTTTTTAATAACATAATATAACCCGACGCAAAGATAAAATCCAAAGCCAAGCGTAAGCTCGGCGTTCTGGGATCGAGATCAGGAAGAGACATGGATAAGATGAAGGAAAGCGGTCTGACGCCTAAAGCAGCGGGAGAGTCGGTTTCCTTTGAAGAGGCAGTGTCAAGCGTTTTTGAAAATGTCCCAAAATTATTTAATTATTAGCCCCGACTTTATAGCTGGGGCTTTTACATTTCTCTACATCTTG
>CACZSY010000098.1 GCA_902783965.1 uncultured Lachnospiraceae bacterium | reverse complement strand
TAAGCACAATCCGGGTTCCGGTGTTAAAAATTCACTCATCTCAAGCGGATGTATTTTGAATGGTTACATCGAGAATTCAATACTCTTTAAGAAAGTTTATGTAGGCAATAATTGTACCATAAAGAATTCAATTATCCTGAATGATGTTCATATCGGAGATAATACTTATATCGAGAACTGCATCGTCGAAAGCAGGGATACAATTAAAGCTAATACGAGTTATGTTGGAGAAGGCGGAAAGATTAAGATTGTCGTTGAAAAGAACGAACGCTATGTACTTTAATTGAATAGCCGTTACAACTGAATATTAAAACCTTGCGGAGACGTCCCATGGGCGTCTCCGTTTGTACATATGCACACGGGGCGCGCAGGGAATAAGAATAGTAACAATGAATAAAAAAATAAACATTATTAAGTAGCTTTGGGTTATTATGCCAAAAATATAATTTCCCTTTGAAAAATGAAGTATATGCGTATATAATGTAGGATACTGAACCTATAATAAGGTTTTTTAAAGTTGATCCGGGTTATGCTTCACAGCCTGACATGTTGATAACGGATCTCATCACCTTTCGTGTTTTCGAGATCCTGTAAGACATAAAAAGAAGACGGATGTGAACAGAGACCTTTATAAAGCATATACGAAAGGAGATTTTTCAGATGGCAGGAAGCGATATTGGCATTGATTTGGGTACAGCGAGCATACTTGTTTATATAAAAGGCAAAGGCGTTGTTTTAAAAGAGCCTTCGGTTGTAGCGTTTGACAGAGAGACTAATAAGATCAAAGCTATCGGTGAGGACGCGAGACTCATGCTTGGAAGGACGCCGGGCAATATTGTAGCGGTAAGACCACTGAGACAGGGCGTTATCTCGGACTATACGGTTACAGAGAAGATGCTTAAGTACTTCATTCAAAAGGCAGTGGGCAAGACCAGATTCAGAAAGCCGATCATCAGCGTCTGTGTACCGAGCGGCGTAACCGAGGTTGAGAAGAAGGCAGTTGAAGATGCTACTTATAATGCGGGCGCAAGAGATGTGGCCATCATTGAAGAGCCTATTGCGGCAGCTATAGGAGCCGGTATAGATATATCAAAGCCATGCGGCAACATGATAGTGGATATAGGAGGAGGTACTTCCGATATTGCGGTAATTTCCCTCGGAGGAACAGTTGTAAGTACTTCCATTAAGATAGCGGGCGATGATTTTGATGAAGCTATCGTAAGATACATGAGAAAGAAACATAACCTACTGATCGGTGAAAGAACCGCAGAGGATATCAAGATAAAGATAGGTTCCGCATTCAAGAGACCGGAAACGGTTACTCTTGACGTCAGGGGACGTAACCTTGTGACAGGACTTCCTAAGACTATAACGGTAACCAGTGATGAGACGGAAGAGGCGCTTAAGGAGCCTTGCGCTCAGATAGTGGAAGCCGTACATTCGGTTCTTGAAAGAACTCCGCCGGAACTTGCAGCGGATATAGCGGACAGAGGAATCGTTCTTACGGGCGGCGGCGGTCTGTTGTACGGACTCGAAGAGCTTATCGAACAGAAGACAGGGATCACGACAATGACTGCAGAAGATCCAATGACAGCCGTAGCGATCGGAACGGGAAAATATGTTGAATTCTTAAGCAGCAACAGATAAGAATAATATAATTGATATTTCGCAAAATGGAAGGAGGCATTTTATGAGCACGTTGGTGATAATGGCAGCCGGAATGGGAAGCAGGTTCGGCGGTATCAAGCAGCTTACGCCGTTAGGACCTAACGGAGAGATCATTATAGATTATTCGATCTATGATGCGATCACCGCAGGTTTTGACAAGGTGGTATTTATAATAAGAAGAGATATCGAAAAAGACTTCAGGGAAGTTATTTTCGACAGACTTGCTGAAAAATATAATGTAAGCTATGTATTTCAGGAGATGGATGCACTTCCGGAAGGCTTCAGCGTTCCTGAAGGAAGAAAGAAACCATGGGGTACAGGTCAGGCTGTGCTTGCGGTAAAGGATGTAGTAAAAGAACCGTTTGTGGTAATAAATGCCGATGACTATTACGGAAAAGAAGGTTTCGTTAAGATCCATGATTACCTTGAGTCTGGTGTTTCCGAGAACGGAAAGTACAGATTCTGCATGGCAGGATTCAGGCTTGGCAATACTTTAAGTGACAACGGAACCGTTACAAGAGGAATTTGCAGCGTTGATGAAGACGGTATGCTGACAAAGGTTGAAGAGACCTTTGAGATCTACGCTAAGGATGGCAAAGCTTACGGACAGAACAAAGCCGGAGAAGAGAACTGCTTCGCGCTTGACGACTATGTTTCCATGAATATGTGGGGATTTACACCGGAACTTATCGACGAACTTGAAAAGAGATTCCCGGAATTCTTAAGCAATATCAAAGAGGGAGACCTTAAGGCGGAGTACCTTCTTCCGACAGTGGTAGGCGACCTTGTAAAAGAAGGAAAGGCAGAAGTCAAGGTGCTCGATACAGATGAGCGCTGGTATGGCGTAACCTATCAGGAAGATAAGCCGGTAGTGATCGAATTTTTCAAGTCGCTTGACGAGAAGAAGCTTTATCCGAAGCTGGTATAAAAAGAAAAATTTTTATTTAATCGAAGCTGGTGTAAAAAGACTTTGTCGGATCGCCGCCGCGTTCTGCGGAGATCAGCACTGTGTTTTTCGGGAAGCGGCGCGGCAGGAATACCCGCGGTGTTCTTGAATTAGTATTTTGAGGGAAAATGGGTATATGAAAATAAAATACAGGGCGATAGATATTCTTTATCCCGGAAGATGTCCGGGCTGTGACGGTTTGCTGTCACGCGATGATGAAATGTTTTGCGCAGGCTGCGCCGGTGTGTTTAAGTGCATCGGACAGCCTGCCTGTTATAAGTGCGGGAAAAAACTGAATAATGAAAATGCAGTCGTCTGTAATGACTGCATAAAAAAAGATCACAGCTATGAGAGAGGCTTCGCGTTGTGGGAATACAATGATAGGCTTAGAAACTCCATAGCTTTTTTTAAATATCACGGCAGGGCGGAGTATGCGAAAGTTTATGCCGTGATGCTTAAGAGACGCTTTTCAAAAGAAATAGAGGCCCTTGATATAGAAGCGTTTGTTCCTGTTCCGATACATGAGAACAGGTTGAAAAACCGCGGATACAATCAGGCGGGGCTGATCGCGCGAGAGCTTGGAAAGCTGACGGGGATAAGGGTTTTGGATAATTTCGTCATAAGGGTAAAGAACACGGTTCCGCTTAAGGAGCTTTCGGATAAAGACAGGGCGAAGATGTTAAAAGACGCTTTCGCTGTGAATAAAACATCTGCCGAAGGCACAGTAATCCCTGAAAATATCATGATGATCGATGATATCTATACCACAGGGAGCACCATGGATAATATCTCGCGTCTGCTTAAGAGCGCGGGGGTAAAAAATGTATATTTCCTGGTGCTTGCGGCAGGAAGAGGGTTTTGAGGAAAAGAATATACAGATCACCGCATGAATGATCATACTCTGTTTAGCGCAGATGTAAAAAGGTTGCAAATGTTGGCAAGACTGATATTGACAGCCATTAATATTGTGGATATAATAGCATTCACACCGACAGTTCGTTTGTACCATCCTGTCGTTAAACAAAACCAGGACTAAAGATAGGATAATTATGCCCTGCGTTTTGCAGGGCTTTTCTTTTAATCATAGGAAATCTCATTAGTTTACTATGATATAGATTAAAACACTGCGTGGGGATGCGCACCCGTGCGTTAGGAAATATGTTGTTTACAGCACCCGAGCCTGGCGGTCTTAAATATTTTCAGAAAGGAATTCCGATTAAATGAAAGCACTTGTTTTATTCAGCGGAGGTCTTGACAGCACGGTCTGTCTTGCCATGGCGGTTAAAGAATATGGAGCTTCAGAGGTTGCCGCACTTTCCATTTATTATGGACAAAAACATAAAAAAGAGCTGGAGGCGTCTGAAAAGATAGCGAAATTTTACGGGGTCAAAAGGATGAGCCTTGACCTTGGAGAGATATTTAAGGACAGCAGCTGCTCGCTTCTGGAATCTTCGAAAACTCAGATCCCCATGGGAGATTACGCGGATCAGCTTAAGGAAACGGATGGGAAGCCGGTAGATACTTATGTGCCGTTTCGAAATGGATTGTTCATATCTTCGGCCGCTTCGGTCGCGCTTTCTTACGGCTGTGAGGTGATCTATTACGGCATACATGCGGATGACGCCGCGGGTAACGCCTATCCGGACACGGGAGTTGATTTTAATGAAGCCATATCGAAGGCTGTATATATTGGGAGCGGAAAGGCGCTGAGAGTGGAATCGCCGTTCGTGGATACGCCTAAAGCCGAGATAGTAAGGCGGGGTATCGAACTCGGAGTGCCGTTTGAGATGACATGGAGCTGCTACGAGGGAGGCGTGCGGCCTTGCGGAAAATGCGGAACCTGCATAGACAGAAAGAAGGCGTTCGAAGCGAACGGAATAAAAGATCCCGCAGTCGCTGATCAGGTCTGATGTCAGATATATATTGAAATAAGCAGAAAGAATTTTAATGGGAAGGAAAGAAGATGAACGAATTATTATTTATTGGAAGCGTGCTGTTGTATCTTGGCTGTGTGCTTCTTCTATATAAGCTTTACGGTAAGAATGGACTTTTCATATTTGCGGTATTTGCCACACTGCTTGGAAATATCGCTGTATGTAAATGCGTTGATCTGTTCAGCTTTTCTACTACGGCTGGAAACGTACTTTACGCTTCGACATTTCTTGTAACCGATATCCTGTCTGAAAAATACGGCAAAAAAGAAGCGTCAAAAGCGGTAAAATACAGTTTTACGATAATGCTTCTCTGGCTGCTCGGAACACAGATCATCCTTTGGTTTACGCCGAACGCCAATGACTTCGTGGATCCTTCGCTTAAGACGGTGTTCGGACTTGTCCCGAGGATCACGATAGCAAGCCTTGCAGGATTTATCGTAAGCCAGAATATTGATGTCTTCATGTATCATTACATATGGAAGAAATCGGGAGACAGCAGAGCAAAGCTTTGGCTCAGAAATAACGGAAGCACCCTGACAAGTCAGGCGATCGATACCGTCATTTTCACAACGATCGCTTTCTGGGGAACATATCCGAAAAATGTGTTTTTAAGCATATTGATAACCACTTATGCTTTCAAGGCAGTTGTAGCGCTGCTGGATACGCCGTTCGCATATCTTGCAAGAAAGATCACGCCGCCTGACAGGGACGGCGCGGCAGAGGATCAGAAAACAGAAAAGAGGAATAATATATGAGAGAGAACGAAAACCTTACATTGCTCGGAAACAGGAAAACAAATTACAGTACCGATTATGATCCTTCGGTGCTTGAGACATTTATCAACAAGCATCAGGATAACGATTATTTTGTGAAATTCAACTGTCCTGAATTCACGAGCCTGTGTCCGATCACGGGTCAGCCGGATTTCGCGACGATAACGATTTCCTATATTCCGGATAAAAAGATGGTGGAAAGCAAGTCGCTTAAGCTTTATCTTTTCTCGTTCAGGCAGCATGGTGATTTCCATGAGGATGTGGTCAATATGATCATGAAAGACCTCATTGCCCTGATGGATCCGAAGTATATCGAGGTAACGGGAAAATTTCTTCCAAGAGGCGGAATCTCCATAGATCCGTACTGCAATTACGGTAGACCGGACACAAAGTGGGAGACTATGGCCCAGAACAGATTGTTAAATCATGATATGTATCCGGAGAAGGTCGACAACAGGTAGGAAAAAATAGAAAAACATGGAATTATGATGAAAAGTATAGTATAATCATAAAGTTGGATTTATATGGTCAAAGTCGCACCGTTCAAAAATGTTAAAAGACAATTATACAGGAGGCAGAAAAATGGCTTGGTACGATGAAGCGATTTTTTATCACATTTACCCATTGGGACTTACGGGAGCTCCGGCGCAAAATGATTATGGCGAGCCGGTTCACAGACTTAATACCCTTATCCCATGGATCGATCACATTAAGGAGATAGGCTGCAACGCCCTTTATATAGGACCGCTTTTTGAGTCTGTGGGACATGGTTATGAGACTACGGATTATAAGAAGCTTGATTCAAGGCTTGGAACCAATGATGATCTGAAAAATTTTGTAAAAATATGTCACGAAAAGGGAGTGAAGGTCGTCCTCGACGGTGTGTTCAATCATACGGGCAGAGATTTCTTCGCTTTTCAGGATATTAAAAAATATAGAGAAGGTTCAAGGTATGTCGGCTGGTATAATAACGTTAATTTCTGGGGCAACAACGAATACAATGATGGATTCTCCTATGAAAACTGGGGCGGATTCAATCTTCTTGTAAAGCTTAACCAGAGAAATCCGGAAGTAAGGGATTATATCTGCAATATCATCAGATTCTGGGTTTCCGAATTTGATATCGACGGCATCAGGCTTGACGCGGCGGATGTGCTGGATTTTGATTATATGAAAGCCATGAGAGGAGTTGCCAATGAAGTAAAACCTGATTTCTGGCTCATGGGTGAAGTGATCCACGGTGATTATACCAGATGGGTTAACGGCGCCACTCTTCATGCGGTAACCAATTATACGCTTCATAAGGCGCTTTTTTCAGGACATAACGACCACAATTATTTCGAGATAGCGCATACAGTGAAAAGACTTTATGACATGGCGGGTCAGAATCCGTTAGGTTTAAGACTTTACAACTTTGTGGACAACCATGATGTGGAAAGGATCGCCACCAAGATGAACAACAAGGCGAACCTCATTCCGGCGCACATACTTCTATACACCCTTGTCGGAGTTCCTTCAATATATTACGGTTCGGAATTCGGCATAGAAGGCCGCAAAGAGAGGGGCTCGGACGCATCTCTTCGGCCTGCCCTTAACCTTGACGATTTCAAAGACGCGCTTGAAAATAACGTTCTTACAAAGGTTATAGCAACCCTTGGAAAAGTGAGACAGGATGTAAAGGCTTTGTCTTACGGCGGATATAAGGAGCTTAAGCTCACGACCAGACAGTACGCGTTTTCAAGAAGACTTGAAAATGAAAATGTGATCATTGCCGTAAATAATGATGACAATGAAGCGTGGTTCGACCTTCCGGCTGATGGAGTGGAAGAGTATCAGGCAGTCATTTCCGGTGAAAAGATCGTAAGCAATAACGGACGCGTTAACTTCTGCATCAAAGGATGTTTTGGAGATATCCTGCTTCCGGTAAGCAGTGCTTCGGGAAAATACGAGCCGATAGATTACAAGGAAGTTGAAAAGAAAGTAAAGGAAGAAGAAAAGAAAAATGAGGTTAAGGAGCCGAAGCTTCCTGACAGCGTTAGACCGGGAATCTCTTTTGAAGAGATGACCGTTGAAGAGCTTCAGCTTACTATTCTTGATAAAATGGCTCATAACGGTCCTGTCACAGATCAGATGAGAAGGTCGGTGCTTGACAATAACCATCACGGTTCACTGGTGAACTGGGTAAAGAGTTTCAGATAAAAGAGTTTCAGAAACAATAAATGATACAGGAAAACAGGGGGCGTAAAAGCCCCCTGTTTGATCATGTCAGTTTGATAATTCTCTGTCTTTTCCCATAAAGAAAAGAGCTATGGTATCCGGACCTACATGCGATCCGGTGCAGTAATCATATGAAGTATTAATGAAACGACGGCATTTGATCCTTTTGGTTATCTCTTCCATAATATAGAGAGATTCCTCATAGCAGGCTGCATGTGCGATTCCGAGGATCTGGTTCTCAGGATCTTCGACGTTGTTGCAGACAAGGTTGATGAGTTCTTTAAGAGCAGACTTTCTTCCGTGACATTTTTTAAACTGGACAATATAGCCGTCTTTATTTCCGCGGAGTATAGGCTTTACGCTTAACAGGTTGCCGACAAGCGCAGTGGATGATGAGATACGTCCGGTTTTTGATAGGTATTTCAGATCTCCGACGGTAAATACTCCGTTCATGCGTGCCGGATATGATTGGAGCTTTTCGTAGACTTCATCGATACTGAGTCCCTGCGCCCGCATCTCGCTTGCATATATCGCGATTATACCCTGAGCCAGAGAAGCGTTCAGGGAATCTAATAAAAGTATCTTTCTTCCTTTATCCTTATATGCTCCGGTAAGAAGGTCTTCGCTTGCAACCCTTGCAGAATTGAATGTGCCGCTTATATTCTTACTGAGAGATATATATAAGATATCTTCGCCTTTGTCCAGTATTTTCTTAAAAGCATCTTCAAATTCGCCGCTGCTTACAAGACCTGTCTTGATATCGTGACCGGCAGCTACGGATTTATAGTA
This sequence comes from uncultured Lachnospiraceae bacterium, assembly GCA_902783965.1. GTDB lineage: Bacteria > Bacillota > Clostridia > Lachnospirales > Lachnospiraceae > RUG11200. The sequence goes on along the minus strand of CACZSY010000098.1, from coordinate 28,723 downwards.
TTCATTGCCTTTTTCACGCTCCTGTTCCGGAGTAAGATCCGGATCAAAGCAGACAAGAGGCTTACCGTCTACGTAATTGATAAAAGAAATGACCTGGATATTATATTCCTTTACAGTTTCGGCAGGAATATTGGCAGCTGAATCAACAACTATTTGAAACATAAAAAACGATCCTTTCTCCTCTGATAGAAGCACCGCACGGCTCCGCTTCGCTCTCACCGTGCTCAAAACAACAGGGCACTAGGTTCCTCTGATAGAAGCACCGCACGGCTGCGCTTCGCTCTCACCGTGCTCTTCCTCTGATAGAAGCACCGCACGGCTCCGCTTCGCTCTCACCGTGCTCAAAACATTCGGATTCCCGCACCGCTTCGCGCTGCTCCATCCTCATGTTTTGGCGTTCGCAGATTATAAATGCATACTCGTGCAAGCACGGTATGCATTTATAATGCTGCTCACTGCTTCTATCAGATTATATGTAGTTTTGAAAACTATGTCAAGAGGTTTTGTGAGGAAAGATAGAATTACATTTTATGGAAAAATGTGTTGACACGGGTATTTAGAGAGCTTTAAATTATAATTAGGAGATTGCGTGATTTTTAATCGTAATTTAGATTCCACAATGCGGCACTGCAGGAATACAGTAAGAATTTTTGAATTGTTTAAGTTCAAATGTTTAGTTAATGAAAGGAAAAGTGATCACATGAAACTACTGAAAAAGATCGGGCTGTCAGCAATTGCAGCGGTTATCATGATCGCTGTCTTAATGGGTAATAATAATGCACAGGCAGGAAACTCTTATATCATGACTGTCGGAGTTACTGGTAATTATTTTGTTGGGCAGGAGGAAGCTCTGGCCAGATTAAATGAGATCAGAAAGGAAGCCTGCAGGGAGGGAGTTGCAGATCCCAGAAATCCGAACAGGAAGCTTACGATTGCAGATTATGTACCTCTCAAATGGTCTGATGAGCTTGAAGAAATGGCCAGGATGCGTGCGGCTGAAGCATCACTTACGCTTTCCCATACAAGACCGAATGGGGAGAGCTGTTTCTCGCTTGGTGTAGAGAATGAATACCTGACAGGAGAGATACTGACATGGAATTATTCCGAGGATCTGGTGGAAGGTATCAACCAGTTTTACAGAGAAAAAAAGGACTGGGTCAATAAGACAGGATTAGCGACGGGGCATTACACCATGATAATCGATCCTGACAGCAAGTATGTCGGGCTCGGAGGATTTTACTCCACGAAATGCGGTATTTTCCCATCGACTTTATGCGGAAGATTTGCATATGATGATAAGAAAAATAATAAACCATATGATAAGTCTACAAATGCACGTATTGTCAAGGTGCAGATAGATAAAAGAAAGATAACCGGCTACAGTCTGGCGCCTGAAAAATCCCAGAGCAATACAATGCTTCAGGGCACGGCAGGAGACTACAGGGTATGGCTTAGAATAAACTATGACGGAAATGAATCTTCTGTCATTTACCTTGACAAAATAATCTGGTCGTCTTCGGATGAGACAGTTTTAACGGTTGAGAATGGAAGAGTGACTGCGCATAATGCGGGTGTCGCAACTCTTACGGCAAAGACAGCGGACGGACATACGGTAAAATGCAGTATTACTGTTAAGGCAGATCCGGGCGTTCATATCATTTCAGGGCATTGCGGTGAAAATGTTAAATGGTCGCTTAACAGCAACGGTCTAATGATGATCAACGGAACCGGAGATATGGAAGATTATAAATATTCCAGCAGGACTCCGTGGTACAATTACAGATCTAAGATAAAAGAAATTAATATCTCAGCGGGGGTTACAAGGATCGGAACCAACGCATTTTACGGTTGTGAGAATCTTACATCGGTAACGGGCTGCGCAGGGGTTGCTTCAATAGGGATAAATACTTTCAGAAACTGCGTAAAGCTGTCAAAAGTTGCGGGCTGCAAAAAGGTTACGCTGATCGAACAGTATGCTTTCTGCGGGGCTTCAGGCTTTGGAAGTATCGGAAGCACGACGCCGGGAGCAGTGAATCTTCCTGCCTGTACGAAGATCGGCGGCTATGCTTTTTATGAATGTAAAGGTATCAAGTCGCTTTCTACTTCATATTTGTTGAAATATATAGGAACCAGAGCGTTCAGCAACTGCACCGGTATCGCCAAAGCGTTTATCGGAGCTGGCTGCACTACGATAGGCTCATATGCTTTCTGCGGCAACACCAGCCTTACGACGGTATCGGGCTGCGCCTGAGTTACGGGGATAGGCGATTTCGCCTTTTACGGAAATACAAAGCTTGAGACGGTAGCCGGCTGTGAAAAAACGGCAAATGTCGGAAAGAGCGTTTTCAGAAACTGTTCTGCGATTACCAAAGTTGGTTCAATTGACGGACGCATCAGATTTTTGGGAGCGAAAGCTGTGGGAGAATATGCATTTTCCGGCTGTAAAGCGGCAAAATATATAAGCCTCGGTTCAAACCTTACAACCATCGGACAGTATGCTTTCCAGAACGATTCCGCGATGACGACACTCTTTATAGGAAGCAGAAAACTTGAGACGGTCGGAGCCAACGCTTTCAAAGGAGTAAAGGCAACAGTCTATGTGCCGAACGCGATGGTGGACACGTATAAGAACGGAGTGCTGAAGGGCAAGGGAGCGGTACTGACGGTGAAAGGTGCCTGAAACAGATAAATCAAATATAGTTTTATTCAAAGAATTGAAATTGTATATGTTTGATCAGTAATGGTTAATGGAGTTATGAGCTTAAAGAAAGCATGACCGGGATTGGAGTTTTTTTAAAAAGTACATTATTCAAATAACACAAGATACTCCTTTTTGGTATCAGAAGAAAAAGATTAATAAAAACTATCTCATAAGATCAAACGAAGAGCTTATCGTAAAAGAAATATTTTCTGAGGAATATTGATGGTTATTATACCATAAATGTGATAGAATAAATATATATTTCGTAAAAGGAAAGCAAGGATATGAAACATTTTTTGTCACGTATTTCGGTTGCTGTAATGGTTTTTACAGTCCTGTTCTTTGCGGCCTGTACTTCCGAATCAGAAAGGTTTAGCGAGGCTTACAACCTTTATGATGCAGGAAAGTATGCCGAGGCTGCGAAGGTTTATGCTAAGATAAAAGACAATAAAAAAGCGGAAGAATATAAGAAAAAGTGTGAGCTTTTGGCTTCTTATCAGAATGATGAAGCAGTAAAGAAACTGGTGTCCGGGTATGTATCGGAGGTTAAAAGCAGCGGCCGGCGTGATCTTACTACATTTAAGAAGATAAGCTGGTCTTCGTTAAGTTACAAAGAGAAGAAGGAAGCGCTGGAAGATCCCGTAAGTTTCCTTAATTATGCGGTCAAATATGCCAAAGGCAAGGGCGACGTCGAGATCGTTGCCGCAATGAGGCCGTATTTTGAAAGCGGATTTAAACTGACTGATCTTGTTTTCTTTGATGATGACGTTGATTCCTATATCGAAGAGCTTATGGCGTTGACGGTTTTGTACGGAAACAATCCGAAGCTTTTTGAAATATGCGAAAAAAACGGCGGGATTATTATAAAAGAAAAAACCGGTAACGGCAATTACATAACTTCGCAGCCGAAGATGACCGGTTTCAGCGAATGGATAGAAGATAAAAATAATGCCGAAGCGCTGAACTGTCTTGGAAGGACGGTGAGCACGGGCAAGATCGCCTCCAACGAGAATATGACATGGAACAGGGAGAGTATTTCGGAATATCTTAATGCGGAGGATACGAAAAATAACCTTTATTCGAAGCCGGAAAAGAAGACATTTATCTTTATAAATGAAGACGGAAGCAAAGACGATGAGACCAGGTCCCAGAGCGACGCTTTTGAAAAAGCATGGGATTTTAAGGCAGTAACGGATCCTAATATGGCTCAGGTGTTAATTTACTATAAGCTCACATACAAGGAAGCGAAATATGTTGCCGATAACGGCAATTCCATATTGATCGAAGCCGGTAATTTTAACTATACGGCGGTTGACGCGCTGACAGGAGAAGAGCTTGCGGGGCTTACTCTTAAACCGAAACTTAAGGATGTTGAGCGTGAGACCGGAACGAGGGATAAATACTACAGATATGCAAGTCTTGATGAACTTGGGGAAAATGAAGAATTTAAGGAGTTTACTGAAAAGATCGAATCTAAAGTCAAGAAGTAGATAAAGCAGATAATAAAACAGAAAGAAGGTGTGTCTATGTTAAAGGATTGGACAGCGTCTGAACGACCAACGCCGGAACAGATGGATGAAAGCCTCGAACAGCTGCGCGCAAAGCTTACCGACCGCCATGTCGCTCTCGGTGAGAAGAAACTGCCGGTACTCATCATATTTGAAGGCTGGGGTGCGGCAGGAAAGGGAAGCGTGCTCGGTAAGATCATCAAGAATATCGACCCGCGTTTCTTCAAGGTTGCGACCATGAGTGTCAAGACTCAGGAGGAGGAACGTAAACCGTTTTTGTACAGGTATTTTGTAAAGATCCCTGCAGCCGGCAAGTATATGTTTCTGGACGGAAGTTATATGGATGAGGTTACAACGGAATTCCTTCACGGTGATATCGATGAAGAGGGCTTCAGAAAACGGATGATAAGCATAAGGCAGTTTGAACGCCAGCTTACCGACAACGGATATCTTGTGCTGAAATTTTTCTTCCATATAGGAAAAAAGGAACAGAAGAGACGTTATGAGAAGCTTCTCGAAGACAAGAATACAAGATGGCGCGTCAGTGAAAATGACCTCTGGCAGAATGAACATTATGACAAATGTCTTAATGTCTACGATGCATATTTAAGAGAGACCAATCAGTCTCAGGCGCCGTGGTACATAATCGACGCCGATAACGTGAAATGGGCGCAGCAGCAGATACTTGAGATCATGGTCAACGGCATTGACACCGCGCTTTCCAACGGAGCGCTTGCCGTTCCTATCCTGCAGAATCTCTTCCCGCTTCGAAAGACGGTGAAGCTTTCTGAGATATCGCTTGACGGCAAGAGTATCAGCGATGAAGAGTATGACCAGGAATTGTCAAAACTGCAGAAAAAGCTTTCAAAGCTTCATAATGAACTGTACAGGAAAAAAATTCCTGTTATCATCGCCTACGAAGGCTGGGACGCTGCCGGAAAGGGCGGCAATATCAAGAGGATAGTAGGTGCTCTTGATCCGCGGGGCTACGAGGTTCATCCTATAGCAAGCCCGCTTCCGAATGAAAAGGCAAGACACTATCTTTGGAGATTCTGGAACCGCCTGCCTAAGACCGGACATATCGCCATATTTGACAGAACCTGGTACGGCAGGGTAATGGTTGAGAGAATAGAAGGCTTTTGCAGCGAGAATGACTGGCAGCGCGCTTATAATGAGATAAATGAATTTGAAAGAGACCTTACCGACTGGGGTGCAGTGGTGGTCAAATTCTTTGTTCATATCGATAAGGATGTCCAGCTTGAAAGATTCAATGAAAGAATGAACACGCCTGCAAAGCGCTGGAAGATCACCGAGGAAGACTGGAGAAACAGGGAGAAATGGGACATTTACGAGCAGGCGATAGACGAGATGCTCGCAAAGACCAATACGATCAACGCGCCTTGGTATGTGCTTGAATCAAATGACAAGAAGTACGCGAGGATCAAGGCCTTAAAGATCATAATCAAAGAAATTGAGAAGAAAATATAAAAAGTGTCCACATTCGCAAGATATTGTGAACAAAAAGTGAAAAGCATTGCCAAGATGTTCGATCTGGTATATCATTCCCTTAACGAAGAAAAAAACGCATGAAAGCAGAAGGGAAGGATTACTATGAGAAAGAATTTCAGGACTATTATCATAACATCTGCATTGATTTCGGCAATGGCTTTGAGCGCATGCACAACCTCGAAAAATTCAGCAGAGAATACAGCTTCAAGTTCATCAAAAGCTACGACAAGCAGCGGTGAGAAGACCCAGACGGCGGAGGCAGTAACAGTCTCATATACTGACCGCGACCTGCTTCAGACAGCCGACACTTCAGAGGCGGTTACGGTAGAACTCAAGTCGGGAGAAGATTATACGATAACCGAGGAAGGCACTTATATCTTAAGCGGAAGCTACACGGAGACTATGATCATAGTGGCAGCCGATGATAAAGCAAAAGTGCAGCTCGTACTTGACGGACTTGAGATCACCAACACAAGCAAGCCGGCAATATTTGTAAAGAATGCTGATAAGACATTTATAACAACTACCGGTAAGGAAAGCACTCTTAAGGTTACCGGAACATTTTCGGCAACAGGCGACGACAAGACTGACGCGGTAATTTATTCAAAAGATGATATCGTATTAAACGGAACCGGAACACTTAATATCACCTCGACAAATGGCAACGGAATAACCGGCAAGAATGATATGAAGATAACCGGAGGAACCTACAATATCACATGTTCGCTTGACGCTATAGAGGTCAAAGACAGCCTGGGTATCTGCGACGGAACCTTCAAGATCGAGACTTCAAAGGACGGTATCCATTGTGAAGACAGCGATGACAATACCAAGGGCAGCGTTGCGATAAGCGGCGGCACCTTTGAGATCAGCGCAGGCAGCGATGGAATACAGGCAACGACAGCACTGGTGATCGATGACGGAACTATCAATATAAGCAAGTGCAAGGAAGGTCTTGAAACTACTTATGTTGAGATCAACGGCGGAAGCGTAAGCATCAATGCGTCTGATGATGGAATAAATGCTTCATCTAAGAGCAAGAGCCTTGATATAGCGATAGTTATCAACGGCGGTAAGCTTACTGTAAATATGGGACAGGGCGATACAGACGCGCTCGATTCCAACGGCAATCTTTATATCAACGGCGGTACGGTTGATATTACAGCACAGTCACCATTTGACTGGGACGGCGAATCTGAACTCAGCGATAAAGCAACAGTAACCGTAAATGGAAACACAGTAACAGAGCTTACCAATCAGTTCGGTGGTGGAGGAGGTGGTCGTGGCGGAATGCGCCAGCCCGGGAATGACCAGATGAGAGGAAAGATGAAGGGCAACCGTTCACAGGACGGAACCGACTCACAGGATTCAGACGGACAGAATGCACCGCAGTTCGACGGACAGATGCCGCAGTTCGACGGACAGAATCCACCGCAGTTCGACGGACAGACACCGCCGCAGTCTGACGGACAGAATCCACCGCAGCTTCCGGATGGGCAGACACCGCCGCAGTTCGACGGACAGAACATGCCGAATTTTAACGGACAGATGCCGCAGTTCGGAAAGTCGGATGAAGATAAGTCTACGACCGATGAGGATAATACCAAGACCGGCGAAGACAAGACGAAGACCGATGAGAATAAGACCGGTGGGGACAAGACGAAGACCGATGAGAATAAGACCGGCGAAGACAAGACGAAGACCGATGAGACCAAGACCGGCGAAGATAAGTCTGCGACCGATGAGAATAAGACCGGCGGGGACAAGACAACCGGCAGAAGAACAAAATCGAATATAAAGAATTTCGGCTTTAATAAAGATTCTGACAGCAGCAAGTCAGATACGAATAAAGATCCAGACACGAAGACTGACTCAGATGCGAAAAAGAATTCGGACGCGAAGAGTGGCTCAGATACTAAGAAAGATTCGGATCAGAAAAAGGATTCAACCTCCGGCAGCAGATCTAATAAAAACAGCCTGGAGGGAATAGCAGTATAAAACAGGCGAAAGGAGGGAAGTACGATGAGATTAAAAGAAGGAATAGTGATCAGTGAGAATGATGAGGGATATCTTCTGGTAGATACCGGGGACGGGGATCAGCAGGGAACGCTTAAGCTGGATAATACCGAGGTCTTCATAGTAAACCAGCTTAAGAAAGAAAATGATATGGAAGGACTTATCAGGGCTGTCAGGATAAAATATGAGGCGGACGAGAAGTCTACCGCAAGGATTGTTAAGGATTTTGTTACAAAACTTACATCTCTGGGACTTATCAGATAAGAGAACAGAGCAGGAACGGCATTTACCGCTCCTGCTCGTTTTTTGTGTACACTGTATTATGATGTTGGGGTCAAATATTATATCAGTCCGGTTTTTTCATCGAGTCCCAGCATGATATTCATATTCTGTACTGCGGCTCCCGACGCCCCTTTGCCGAGATTATCGAACAATGCTGTGATGATAGTCTGGTCTTCATGTCCGTTAACGCAGATACGGAGCATGTTCGTTCCGGAAAGCGTGTTGGCGTAGAGCCTCTTTACATCATCGGATGGCTGTATTACTTCAACAAAATACTCATCTTTATAATAATCCGAAAGTTTATCCCTGATCTCATCAGCAGAAGGACAGCCGTTGAGCAGCCTGTTGGAAAGCATTATGGTAGAAGCCATTCCTTTATAATAGTCGTCAACTACCGGAACGAAGACAGGAGCATATTTTAATCCCGTAATCTTCATTATCTCCAGAACATGCTTATGATGGAGATTCAATCCGTAAAGGGCAGGTGAATCCAGATGCTCATCTCTATTCTCATCTTCATATTCAGCTATCATTTTCTTTCCGCCTCCGGAATATCCTGTAAGTGAAAAGCAGGTCAGAGGATAGTCTTGCGGAAGTATTCCCATTCTGATCAGCGGAGCAGCCGTGCTGATGACACCGGTCGCATGGCAGCCCGGATTGGCAACTCTTTTGCTTGATGCGATCTTTGCCCTGGCTTCTTTGGAAAGCTCCGCGAATCCGTAATCCCAGCCGTCAGCCGTCCTGTGTGCGGTTGAAGCGTCTATTACCCTTACGTCGGGATTTTCTATCAATGATACAGCTTCCCTTGCTCCTTCGTCCGGAAGGCAGAGAAATACTATGTCGGCGTTGTTGAGAAAACGTTTTCTTTCTTCTTTATCATGACGCTTGTCCTCGTCGATGCGAAGAAGAGTAAGGTCGTCCCTGCTTCCTATCCTTTCGTATATCTGTAATCCTGTGGTACCGCTCTGGCCGTCTATGTAGACTTTGGTCATATTATCTTACCTCTTTCTGAAATTATATTTGGTATTGGTTTATTTGTCATAATCTCCAAGCTTGTTGCTGTATCCGTCGTGCTGCCTTTTCGCCGCATAGCTTTCCCTGTCGGAAACAAAAGAATCAAAATCGTCATTTATTACAACTCCGACATGAGAGGAGTTGTTTCGAGGCTGCATATCATTGTTTCTATGAAAAGAGTCAAATGCGGTATTCATAACAAAGCCTGAAGAAGATGAGTTATCGGATATGATTAATTCGTTGTCAGGTTGACCGGATTGTCTTTTGAAAACCCAGAATACAACCACACCGGCGATAAAAAATATAAATCCCATCACAGATAACGACACCAGAACTAATATGCTGCCTTCATTGACTTTTATATCGTTCGGATTATTTTCGTTGTAGTATATGGTAATGCTGTCGCCTTGATGCATGGTGGAAGTATAGTAGTTAAGGCTGGTTTCATATGTAACATTATCTACAACATATTTTACGTATGGTGTATAGGAATACTTCGTTTTGCCTGTTGTCTGCCTTCTTTGAACGTCAATCCTGCTTATCTGTCCTTCAACAGAAGCATATCCATAGGTATCCTGCATGTTGGAATATAAGGTGATCCCTCCAATTATCATTCCGATTCCGAACAATATAAATATTAATGCAAAAAGATATCCGCCGGCTTTGCTTTGAGGCCGGCTGCCGTTTACATACCGATTATTACGCATATCTGTTTTCTGCCTTTTCTTTCTGAATAAACCATTGTTTGCCATTTTGCCCCTCTTATCATTATATCACTTCTTGCGAAGAATAACAGCATTTGATATACTTATTAATGCAATTATAAATAAAGGACTGAAAAAATGTACAGAGAATCAAGAAAATTATTGAATATTATTTCAATAACAACAGTTATTATATTTGTTGTTCTGGCAATTATTACATTTGTCAAGAAAAAGCCGGAAAGTATTGTTTACGGTGAGCCTGTTGAGGAGATATATCTTTCCGAAGAAGACTTAAATTCGGATAGTTCGGGCGGAAACGGTGACAATTCGCAGGAAGTGACAGGAAAAGATTCGCAGCTGCCGTCGGAACAACCGGCAGATAAAACGTCTGAGGAGCCCGGAGAAGAACCGGGAGAGGAGCCCGGAGAAGAACCGGGAGAAGAACCGGGAGAAGAACCGGGAGAAGAGCCGGGAGAAGAACCCGGAGACGGACAGGAGACCGGAAACGGGTATAAACCGTCAGAAAACATGATCACCGGACTTAACGGGATCAGCTGTGAATATGCGGTTGTGGTGGATCCTGCAACTCATACGATACTTGCAGGTAAGAATTATGACAAAAAGATCTCGCCGGCTTCCATGACCAAGGTTCTGACGATACTGTGCGCGGCTGAGCATACGAAAAGCTACAGGGCTAAATGTACTGTTTCTTATGATATATGTAATTTTTGCTATGCCAACGGATGCAGTACTTCGGGTTACAGCGTAGGTGACAAGGTACTTGTAAGCGATCTTTATTACGGTACGATCCTTCCGTCGGGAGCGGATGCCGCCATGACGCTTGCAGAGTATACCGGTGGTTCCAATGAGGAATTTGTCAAGATAATGAATGACAAGCTTGCAGCCATGGGAATTGCTGGGACCAGCCATATGACTAACTGCGTCGGTATTTATGACGACGACCACTACAGTACCGTTCTAGATATGGCTGTCATACTTGAAAATGCCATGAAGAATGATTATTGCCGTAAGGTACTTGGAACAAAGAGCCATACAGTTACCGGACTCAAGGCTTATCCTGATGGAAAGACCTTAAAAAATCTGTTCTTTTATAAGATGGACAAGCTTGACATAGGAAATTATAAGCTCATAGGCGCAAAGACCGGATTTGTGACCGAATCCGGAAATTGCTGTGTATCCTGCGTCAGCGATGAAGAGGGAAAAGAATACATAATATGTACCGCAAGATCTTCCAGTGCAAAAGTATGCGCGGATGATCATGCTGCGATAATCAACCAGGTATTGAATAAAGATAAGGAAGAATAAAAATTTTTTAAGAAAATATGTCCGTTTTTGGATTAAAGATGCATCTTATTTACAGATGGGCAGAAACAGGAGGACAAAATGGTATTTAATTCACAGAAAAAGCAGCTTAGCAGCCAATGCGCATCATTATTTGAAGAGCTTATTGCCGGAAGATCAAGTGCACTCGAAGATATATATGATCTTGCCGGAAGACAGATGTTTACCGTGGCCTACAACATTGTCGGAGACTATCAGCTTGCAGAGGACGCACTGCAGGACGGACTGCTTCAGATATATAAGAATTCCTCCCAGTTAAAGGATGTTTCCAAAGCCCTCTCATGGATGCTTACCATTATCAACAATGCGGCCTGCGCCATAATCCGCAAGAGAAAAGCGGAGATCCCGTCGGAAGATACGGAGCTGATCGCGCAGTCGGACGCAGCGGGGAAGGTAGTGGAAGATCTTTCAAAGAATGCCGACGACAGCCTGAAAAAAGCGATGGAAAGCCTGGATCCGGATTCAAGGAACATAGTCATCTTAAAGACGGTAATGGGCTATACTTACATTGAGATATCGCAGATAACGGGAATATCGGTTGCCAATTGTCAAAAGAAGCACCAGAGAGCGTTAAAGCATCTTAAAGAACTGCTCGGATAGGATTCAATAACACCGCGGCGTTTTTACAGTACCGCCTGCAAAGGCAGGGAGGCTCCGCGAATGGGTTTAGTTCAGAAAGGAAGATTGTTATGAAGAAAGATTTGCAAAAATATGTGGACAATATGCCTGTACCTCCGGCAGATAAAGTGCTTCCGCAGGAATGCCTTAAGACGGAGGGGGAAGCGGGAACTAACGTTACTCCGATAAGCAGCGCAAAGAATTACAGAAGACCTCTTATCGGCGGACTTTCAGCAGCGCTTCTGGTGAGCGCGGCAGCATTTACATTTATGGTGATAAAGCCTCTTGATTCAGCGCAGGAGCAGATAAATGAAAGCGCGACCAAGACAGTGGAAGCTCCGAATAAGATCAACGTATCAAAACCGGGCGGCAAGGATAAGACAGAGAGTGATTCAAAGCCTGAATACAACGACGGTGCGATCGGTCTCAGGGAGAGAAATGGGAGTATAGACGGTGATGACGCATATAAAGAAGTTGATATGATCACAGAATCGGAATTTGCTCCGGAATCGGGCAAATCCTATGGGAGTGATGTTATATGTGATACAGAAAAATCCATCTCGGATTCCGAGCCGAAAGCAACCTCAAGTCCAGCGGTCTCTCCGGCAGATGAACCTGCCGAAGCTGCTCCGTATGATCCGAAGACAGATGGTGAATACGAAATATTGCCTGAACCTGTACCTGATACCAATATTTACCCTGACGCAAAGGCGGGAACGCTTACAGGCGGTGAGTTAAGGGATCTTAAGAACTGGGATAATTATCTTCATTCAATGGATAAGGACATACTTACAAGATGGACTTTCTGCCCTGAAAACCGCATTGAGGTTACTGTTCTTACAGGTGATGACAAACCGGCGGCTGATCTTAAGGTAGCGCTTATGTCAGGTGACAAGAAAGTATACGAAGCAGTTACCAATAATGAAGGAATTGCTTACCTTTTCCATTCGTATAAAGGCAATAACGGAAATGCTGATTCATATGATACAATCGTCGTATCTAAAGGCGATAGCAGTGAAAGCTTTAAGGCTTCCGATGTAGTCAACAGCAAGGGTGAAGCAGAGATCAAGATAAAAGAAGATGCTGTAAAAGTATCCGATATCAGTAAACTGCAGATAATGTATGTTATAGATACTACCGGTTCAATGGGTGATGAACTTGATTATCTTAAGGCAGAGCTTTCGGATGTAATAAGCAGGGTTGACGAAGCCGTTGCAGAAAAAGGCATTAATGATGTAAAAACCAGCGTTAACTTCTACCGTGATGAAGGCGATGATTACGTGGTACAGTACTATGATTTCAGAGATGACCCTAATGAAGTAAACGAGATCATCAACAAGCAGAGCGCGGACGGCGGCGGGGATTTCCCTGAGGCAGTTCATACAGCATTAGATAACGCCATCAACGATCACAGCTGGGCTGAAGACGGCACGATCAAGCTTATGTTTCTTGTTCTCGACGCGCCTCCTCATGATGACTCGGAAGTTAAGGAAGAGCTTGTGAAGCTTATAAGTGCAGCTTCAGCAAAAGGAATAAGGATAATCCCGATCGCTGCCAGCGGCGCTGACGAGGAGACACATCAGATCCTTCGCGCAATGTCTGTAATGACAGGCGGAACCTATATATTCCTTGATGATAACAGCGGCGTCGGATATTCGCACGAGACTCCTGTTAAGGATAATGAATACAGCAGCGAATACCTTAACGACATGATGATCCGCATAATCCTTGAATACTGCGGAATAGAATATGAAGGAACCAAGGTTGAAAAACCGGCGGATCCTACACCTCAGCCACAATAATATATATCGGTATGAGTACGATCTTCGACCGAGATAACGCTCCGCGAGGATGCGCGCGGATCCGGACAGGTAATATGTCAGTTAAAGCCGACCCGGATCCGGTGCCGGGACTTGCGAGGGAGTTTCAAATTTACTACGGAGGGTGGTTTTCCACCCTCTTGATTTTTTGCGAAAAAGTGTTATCATGTGAGATAATGTTAAAGACAAATTTGGAGGTGTCGGGATGAGACAATTCAGAAAATCCGTTAAGCTTAATAATGTTTTATATGACGTAAGAGGACCTGTTGTGGAGGAAGCCGCAAGAATGGAGGCGGCGGGAACACAGGTGCTTAAGCTTAATATCGGAAACCCTGCTCCTTTCGGTTTCCGTACACCGGATGAAGTTATATATGATATGAGAAGCCAGCTTACAGAATGCGAAGGATATTCGGCTTCAAAGGGACTTTTCGCGGCGAGAAAAGCTATAATGCAGTACGCGCAGAACAAGAATATCCCGGGAGTGGGAATAGAAGATATATATACCGGAAACGGAGTAAGCGAGCTTATCAATCTTTCAATGTCAGCCCTTCTTGATACAGGTGATGAGGTTTTAGTGCCTTCTCCCGACTATCCGCTGTGGACTGCCTGCGTAACGCTTGCCGGCGGAACCGCAGTTCATTATATATGCGATGAGTCTGCGGAATGGTACCCGGACATTGACGATATCAAGAAGAAAGTAAATGAGAATACCAAGGCTATAGTAATTATCAATCCGAACAATCCTACGGGCGCCCTGTATCCGAGAGAGGTTCTTATGGAGATCGTTAAGATCGCGAGGGAGCATCAGCTCATAATCTTTTCGGATGAGATATATGACAGACTTGTCATGGACGGCGAAGAGCATGTTTCTATCGCGAGCCTTGCCCCGGACCTTTTCTGCGTAACCTTCTCAGGCCTTTCGAAGTCCCACATGATAGCGGGATTCCGTATCGGATGGATGGTACTTTCGGGCAGAAAGGATTTGGCAAAGGACTATATCCAGGGAATAAATATGCTCTCGAACATGAGACTCTGCTCGAATGTTCCTGCACAGTCCATAGTACAGACGGCTCTCGGCGGATATCAGAGCGTTACGAATTATATAGTTCCGGGAGGAAGGGTTTACGAGCAGAGAGAATTCATCTATAAGGCCCTTAACGACATTCCGGGAATAAGCGCGGTAAAGCCTAAGGCGGCATTTTACATCTTCCCGAAGATCGATGTCAATAAGTTCAATATAACCAACGACGAGCAGTTCGCTCTTGATCTTCTTAGAGAGAAGAAGATACTTATCATACACGGCGGCGGCTTTAACTGGAGCGAGCCTGACCATTTCAGGGTTGTTTATCTTCCTCGTATAGAGATACTTGAGGAATCGATTAAAAAGCTGGCGGATTTCTTAAGTACATACAGACAGGGTTAAATATAAAAGGATATAAAAGAAAAACAGGATCCCGATCGGAGATCCTGTTTTTTATGCACACTTTCTTTTCCTCTTATCGATCTAAAATGCCAGTACGGTAGCAAGTGATATAACGATCTGTATTATCGCGAATCTGTATACTGTCTGTGTGTTCGACCAGCCGAGATTCTTTCTTACATGGTCATGTATCGGCGTGCGGGTATTCTTTAAGATATGTATCTTAAGGAATCTCAGCAGCGCTACTTTGATAAGTCCGAGTCCGCCGTCAACTATGAGCATGAACGCGACTGCCAGGTAGAGGAACGGACTTCCCGTCTTAAGGATGGCAATGCTTATGAATATTCCCATGGCTCTTGAACCGGCGTCTCCCATCATAAGCTTTGAAGGAGTGGCATTGTACCACAGGTATCCTAAGAGGCAGACGATAAAGAGCAGTATCGAGAACGCCATGTCACCGCCTTTTCCGAGGATGTCATAAATAACATATATGCTTACGAGCGTTATGCAGGTGAGCGTGCCGGAAAGACCGTCAACGCCGTCCGAGCAGTTGGTGACATTTATCGAAACCCAAACCAGTATTACGGTAAGTATGGCGAATACTATGGCAGGAAGTTCAAAGTTATAATTGAATAAAGCCAGACGGACATTCGTGCCGTTATAATGAATATAGGTAACTGCCGTGGTTATGGCGACTATGAGATCCAATAATCCTTTCTTATATTCATTCCAGGGTTTGTCGGAAGCATCGTCGAAATAACCGGTGAGCATTTCGATCACGATGAGTCCTATATATATAAGAAGTTCTGTCTTTAATCTGTCAAATATCAATACGCTCGCGGCAAATACCAGTATGAAGATTATTCCCGCTCCTCTTGGTTTTCCCGCGGAAAGCTTTCCGTCGTGGGCAAAGTCGCGGCCGATATCCTTTGGTAGATATATATTCAGCTTTGATATGAGCAAACATGTGAGAGCGAATGCGAATAGCGTGCCTATAAATGCAATAACGGGATAATTGCCGTCTAATAAGAAGTGGATCATAAAAGCCTCCAAATATAAAAAAATCCGTTATCAAGGGGGGATAATTGTTTTTCTTTATCCTTTTGTCCCCCGGTGTCATCATATTATAATAAAATAATTTGCGCGGGATGTCAAGGTTACTGTCTAAGGACTGTCTGACGGTGGAATTTTGGGTCGCAGATGAGATGAAAACGATCAAAAGGCAATTGGGTGTTGACAGAAACGAGACTAAGTGCTATAGTTAACTTAAACGATTAAGTAAACTATAATACTTAAGTTTTTCGGAGGTAGAATATGAAGAAGATTCTGGTTTTAATGACTGTTGTCTGTCTTGCGTGCGCCATGTTTATCGGCTGCAGCAAGGAAGAAGAAAAGAACGGGAACGACGCGCAGGAGAAGAAGGTTAAAATAACCTTTATGGACGGTGAGACTGTGCTCGGTTCGGTTGAAGCGGTATCGGGAAAGGTTCTGGACAAGGCTTCCTATGAAAATTATGAGAAGAAAGAAGATCATGATTTCTTAGGCTGGTACGAGACTCCTTCTTTCCTTGAGGTTTCGAAAAAGGATCTTTCAAAGGATAGCTTCACGGAGGACAGAAATCTGTACGGAAGCTTTAAGAACAATAAGGTTGTCGAGGATACCAGACGCTGGTATGTGGTTGGTGAGACCAAGGCTGAAGAAGGTTTCCTTAAGGACAGCAAGTGGGCCAACGCTTCCGTTGAAGAAAGCGTAAGGGAAAAGTATGAATTAAAGAAGTCCGACAGCGCGCCGAACACATTTGTTCTTACTGCCGCGTTTGATGAAGGTGACAATTTCCAGATCATTTCCGACTGGCAGTGGGAAGGACAGAAGGGCTTCGGATGTGTGACGGAATATGATGAGAACTGTCTGGTCAGCGGCGGCGGTCTTAACGACGATACGAAGAAGACCAATATCAAGGTTGCCGCAGCGGGAACTTATGTGATAACGCTTACGACCGATCCGGAAAATCCTGCGCTTGATACTATAAGCATCAAAGCGGCGTAATGACAGGCAGCTGCACCTGAAAACCGAGGCATCCAATTGCCTCAGGCACTCATGAAATTCATTAAATATGGAGAAAACAATGAACAGATTTGCAATATATCATGCCATGGATTCCGCTTACTGCTTTCCGGTATCTGAAAATGAGATGTCGATAAGGCTCAGGACGGCAAAAGGGGATATCAAAAATGCGTGGATAATCTATGAAAGTAAATATGTTATCCAGACAGAGAGAAAGAAATGCGAGATGGAAAGGACCTTTACTGGAAAAGATTTTGACTATTTCACTGTAAGGCTCAGACTGTCGGATACAAGACTTGCGTATGTCTTCTATTTATATGACGGTGAGGATTATTATTATTTTTCCGAAGACGGAGTTACGAAGACTTACGATTACGCAACGAGCTTTTATAATTTTTTCCAGTATCCTTATATCAATAAAGCAGACCTGCTCCCAGAGGTTGAATGGACCAAAAGATCGTGCGTTTATCAGATATTTGTTGACAGGTTCAACATGGGCGATGAAAGCAAGGACATTTCCTATATCAATATGAAGTGGGGAGACAAGCCGACGCCGCAGTCATTCGCGGGCGGAGATTTAAAGGGAATAACCCAAAAGCTTGATCATATCAAAAGCCTTGGAACGGATACAGTCTATCTCACTCCGGTATTCAGATCCGTTTCCAACCACAAATATGATATAAGCGATTATTATCTCGTGGATCCGCAGTTCGGAAGCAATGAGGATCTGAAGGAGCTTGTAGACAATGCCCACGCGAAGGGTATGAGGATCATACTGGATGCGGTGTTTAACCACTGCAGCGAGAAGCTCTCGCAGTTTCAGGACGTTATAAAGAACGGTAAGGATTCCAGATACCATGACTGGTTCATCATAAGGGGCGACAGACCTGATAAAGAGCTTATGAATTATGAAATGTTCGCTGCCTGCGAGTATATGCCTAAGTTTAACACTTCCAATCCGGAGGTCATGGACTTCCTTATAGGGATCGGAAAACACTATGTGACAGAATACGGGATAGACGGATGGCGGCTTGATGTTTCCGATGAGGTGAGCCATTATTTCTGGAGACTTTTCAGAAAGGCGATAAAGAATGAGAATCCGCAGTGTGCGATAATCGGGGAAAACTGGCATGACGCGAGCAGTTATCTTCGCGGCGACCAGTATGACAGCATCATGAATTACGCGTTTACCAAAGCCTGCCTTGATTATTTCGCGCATGATAAACTTGACGCGCAGGGAATGGCCGATAGGCTGAATGATATTTTGGCAAGAAACAATGATGTGGTCAATTCCATGATGATGAACCTTTTAGACAGCCACGATACCAACAGGATCTTTTCCGAGGTCAATAAAGATAAAGACAGGATGTACAGCGCGCTTGCCCTGCTCTATATGTTTCCGGGAATGCCTTGTATCTTCCAGGGAACGGAGACGCTTACCGAGGGCGGTTACGATCCGGACTGCAGAAGATGCATGGACTGGAAGGGCATTGAGGAAGGTAAATACAAAGAAAGCATTGATGTAATAAGGGAACTTGCAAAGTTCAGGAAAGAGCATGTGCCGTCAGATGCGAAGGTAAAGATCTATGCGGAAAATGATGTGCTTATACTTAAAAGATATACGGACGAAGAGGAAATAGAGCTTTATATCTCAGACGGAAAAGCTCCCTGCTTCTTAGCAAAGAGCAGGCAGAGATAACAAGATTTTGTTTCACAGAGCGAGATCTGAATAACGAGATGGCAATTACAAAACAGATGGCATTAACAAAATAGGAGGATGACTGATGAAGCTTAGAAGATTTTCACGAATTGCAGTTGTGGCGCTTGCGTTTGGAACCGTACTGGCAGCAGGAGGCTGCGGGAAAAAAGATGATGCAAAACCGGGTGAAAACGGAGAGACCATTACTTTGAGAATACTTGAAAACGATACTGCCAAGGAGAAGGGATATCTCGACGAACTCTTAAAAGCATTCAATGAAGCCTATAAGGATAAAGGGATACAGGCTGTGGACGCCAACATGGAAGAGTACAGCAATCTTGCGGAAAACGGCCCTTACGGATATGGTCCTGACGTGCTCTATCAGGCAAATGACAAGATCATGACCTATGCGGAAGACAAGCATATCATGGCTATCGACGTGGAAAAGCTTGACTGTTATAAGACCACTCCTAAGGAGGCCTTCGAAGCATTTAACATCGTTCATGACGGAAAGACCTATACCTGCGGCGTTCCGGTAAATGTTCAGGAGCCGATGCTCTTTTACAGAGAGGACAATCTTCCTTCGGACTGGAAGGAGAAGTGGGATGACAATAAAAACGATGTTCCGGATTTCTTTGAAAACTGGAACGACCTTTACGCCTACTCAAAGCAGCTTCGCGATTCCGATGACAGCCCGAACAGGGATAAGAAGTTCGGATTTATGTCATCATTTAACAACCTTTATCTGAATGCGGAATTCCTGTTCTCTTACGGCGGATATGTGTTTGGAACCGATAAAGACGGAAGCTATAACAGCAAGGATATAGGATTCGGAAAAGGCGACAGCGCAAAGGGAATATCGGGACTTATCCAGTTTGCGACGCTTATGAACGAAGGCTGCATCGACGACACGATCACTACCGGAAGATATGAAAAGATTGCCAACGGAACATTTTTCGCGGCAGTTTCAACTCCTGATACCTATGCTCTCTTCGTTGAAAAGCTTGCATTAAAGTATGAAGATGAAGGACTTTCAAAAGATGAGGCGTTAAAGAAAGCTCAGGACAACATTAAGATGATCGAGCTTCCGGGACTTATGCCTAAGGACGGCGACCTTACAAAAAATGCAGATGATATGAGCGATTCGGATTTCGTAAAGACAGTCGTAATGGGCGGCGTGAACGGTTACGGAATAAGCTCTTACACCAAGCACAGAGATGCATGCATAGAGTTCGTTAATTTTGCAACTTCTTATGACATGATAAGCAAAAGAACGCAGATGCTCGGCATAGCTCCTACACGTTCTGATGTTGCATCCGAGAACGGCGGAGTTGCAGATAAGATCTTCACAAGTCTTAAAGAGGGCAGGATAATGCTCATGCCTTCTATCAAGGCGGTTGACCAGATCTGGTCGCCGGTACAGACGCTGATGGGCGATCTTGCAAAGGACGCCTTCAGAAAAGACGGAGAAAAGAAGTATACGGACATCGCTTCTATACAGACTGCGCTTGATAAGGCATCACAGAACGTATACGATGCGATCTACACACTGGCAGGCTGACAATCCGGCGTCAGGTCCCGCGGCGCGGGAGCTGGATCGCAGATCATATAAATCAGGTGGTCATGATGGAAGAAAAGAAATTGGACAGCATAGAAAAGAAATTAGACAACACGGAGAAGGGAAAAAGATCAGGCAGATTGATCTCGGGATTGAAAGCGGTCCTGGTCGATTCAACCTGGCCGGTCAAACTATCCCTGGTCGTTATGGGACTCGGACAGATAGTCAGGAAACAGGTGATCAAAGGCCTGCTCTATATGGGGGCGCTTGCGGCGTTTGTCATCTATATGATAAATAACGGCATTGAGGATATCAAAGGTTTCTATACCCTCGGTACAGTGGAGGGCGATCCGTGGCTTGGAACCGTAGGCGACGACTCGGTCATGATGATGCTTCGCGGCATACTCGCGTTTGTCATCATCGGCATTTTCCTTATGCTTTATAAATCAAATATCAATGACATAATGGAGATAGAAAAAAGGCTTTCCGAGGGAAAGAAGCTGCCGGGATTTGTTAAGGCATGCCGTAACTTTATGGACCGCAAGTTTTACAAGGCGGCGCTGACGCCACCGATAATCGGAGTCATGGTGTTCAATGTGCTTCCGATAATCTTCATGATATTTATAGCATTTACCAATTACGGCGGCGATATCAAACCGCCGAAGCTGATAGACTGGAACGGACTCGGCAACTTCCGCACCATACTTACCATAGGAAAGCTTAAGGATACATTTTTTAAGATATTCAGATGGAACGTGGTATGGGCGGTGCTGTCCACCCTCATAAATTATTTCGGCGGACTGTTCCTCGCACTGCTGCTCAATAAAAAATGTGTCAAGGGCAAGACGTTTTTCAGGGTGTTTCCGATCATGGCTTACGCGCTTCCGGGATTCATAACCCTGCTCGCTTTCAAATTCATGTTTTCTTACGGCGGGCCGATCAATTACTACATAACGCTTAACGGAGCTTCGCCGGTAGGATTTCTGGATATAGACGCGGGGATCAAAGCAAGGATCATCGGACTTTTTGTAAACGCGTGGATCTCGATACCGTCTTCAATGCTTCTTGCGACAGGTATTCTTTCGAATATGAATACCGACCTTTACGAAGCGGCAAGCATTGACGGGGCTACCAAATGGAAACAGTTTACAAAGATCACGCTGCCGTTTGTGATCTTCTCCACAACGCCTGTGCTGATCACGACCTTTATAGGAAATTTCAATAACTTCGGAATTTTCTACTTCTTGAGAGGCCATATAATCTGCGACGGATATTTCCTCGCAAGCGATACGGACCTTCTGATCAACTGGCTGTACAACCTGTCCATCGATAATGAATATTACGGAATCGGCGCGGCGCTGAGCCTTATAATCTTCATTATTATTTCAATCGTTTCGCTGTCGGTATACGTAAGGAGCGCGGCGTTTAAGAAGGAGGATACGTTCAGATGAAAGAAGACAAAAAGATCAAAAAGAAAAGAAAAATTGGAAAACTGTCTTTTGATACGGTCATTACCTATATCGTGCTGATCGCCGTCTGTTTCATTTTCTTCTTCCCGGTGCTGTGGCTGGTGCTTGCTTCATTTTCAAAGAGCGGTTCCATCTACGATCTGGAGGGGTTCTTTCCGAAGAATTTCGGAACGGACGCCTACAGGCAGCTTTTCACGGATACAACGATGTACGATTACCCGAGGTGGATCAAGAATACGCTTTTTGTGTCGGTATGTTCTTCTGTCCTCGGAACCGTAATGGTGATCCTTACGGCTTATGTCATGAGCAGATTCCAGTTTAAGTCCAGAAAGGGACTGATGAAGCTTACGCTCGTACTCAGCATGTTCCCGAGCTTTATGAGCATGACGGCGCTTTATCTTCTGATGGTCAACTTCGGTATGATCAATAAACTGATAAGCCTCGTGCTTATCTACGCGGGCGGCGCTCCGATGGGGTACCTCGTGCAGAAAGGATATTTTGATACCATACCCAATTCAATATATGAAGCGGCAAGGATAGACGGCGCGGGCAATCCCAGGATATTCAGATCGATCACACTGCCTCTTTCAAAGCCTATAATAGTGTATACGATGCTTACTCAGTTCGCGTGGCCGTGGAGTGATTTCATACTCCCGAGCCTGCTGCTCAAGAATAAGAATCTCTGGACGGTCGCGGTAGGTCTTATGAATCTCGACGAAACGAAATTTACAAGATTTGCGGCGGGTTCGATATTCGTGGCAGTTCCTATAGTCACACTTTATTTCGCGCTTTCAAGATTCCTCGTTCAGGGAGTATCCGCGGGAGCGGTAAAAGAATAAAGCCGTGTGCATAAAAGAACAGTAGCCTTACGGCTCCTGTAAAGATATCTTATGGAAATGCGCAACTTCAAATTTACGGTCGATGGCGTTCATCAGCAGGTTGATGGATACATTGGCCTTTTTTGATGCGTCATTTTCTATGATGTTCATTGTGTCCGGAAGAAGATGTGAATAATTATCGGTGGCGATCACAGTCATGTCTTTATCGCTTATGTACGGACGCAGCATGAGCGCCAGATAGGAACCTATCACGATAAGCTTTTTACCCGTGAGTTCTTTAAGACTTGCTGTATCGGCGTTGGTTATTATGCGGATCCGGAAAGGGTCCAGACCGTTCATGATATAGTCCATATATTTTTTATTGCTGCAGCCTTCGAGGACAAGAAGGCTTTCGGGTTCATCCTCCATGATCTTTTTTATTGTTGGAGGATAGTCGGTAATGACCTGATAGAACAGCGGATCGTCGATTATCATGTCGACGGCTATGATGGGGACTAAATAATCTCCGGACATTTCCCTGAATTCTTCTTCGGAAAGATCGACGGCGATTATGCCGTCAACGTTCGCGTTGGGAGTGAGATTATCCTCCTTTGCGTTGACAGGGGTGTATAACACGTCCATCTTACGCCGGTTGAGTCTTTCGATAAGCAGGTTGACAAAACCTGTTATCTCAAGATTTCTTGACGGAAGATCGTCTCTTAAACGGTATGAGACGCCTATCATGTTGTTGCGTCCGGTTACCAGCGTCTTGGCAGCCGGGCTCGGCTTGTAATTCAGAAGATTGGCTATCTGTCTGACCTTTTTGCAGGTAGCTTCGCTGATCTTCATATCGGTCCTGTTATTCATTATATAAGATACGGTGGCGACGGATACGCCGGCCGCCTTTGCCACATCTTTGACTGTTGCTTTCTTTTCCATATGCAAAACCATCCGATTTTTTGAACCCTTGAGAACGGATCTTTTCTTTATATCCTTTTGACTCCGTTATCATCATAGAATAAGCTGAGCGGGATGTCAAGGCGTGAAGACCCGCAGGCAAGTCTTTAATTTTCTCTTGAATTAATCGGCAAAAGAGAGTAAAATTGGTAATGTATTTTTTCTATTTTACGAAACTATTTTACACGGAAAGAGGTATATATCATGGCGATCAGTTTAAAGGGACGTTCATTCCTTACGTTAAAGGATTTTTCTCCGGAAGAGATAGATTATCTTTTAAATCTTGCGGCAAAGCTTAAAGCCGACAAGAAGAAGGGAATTACCGGAAACAGTTTGAAGGGCAAGAATATCGCTCTTATTTTTGAAAAACCGTCAACGAGGACAAGGTGCTCATTTACCATCGGATGCGTTGACGAGGGAGGACATCCTGAATATCTGGGAAGAGATGATATCCAGCTCGGACATAAGGAGAGCGTTGAGGACACAGCGCGTGTTCTCGGAAGAATGTTCGACGGAATAGAATTCCGTGGGTTCAAGCAGGAGAACGTTGAAAAGCTCGCGAAATACAGCGGCGTTCCTGTATGGAACGGACTTACCGATGAATATCATCCGACACAGATACTTGCGGATTTCCTTACTTTAAGGGAACAGTTCGGAGAACTTAAAGGACTTAATCTTGTCTTTGTCGGCGACGGAAGAAACAATATGGCGAATTCCTTAATGATAGGTTCCGCAAAGATGGGCGTAAATATTACCATTCTTGCGCCTAAGCAGCTGTGGCCGAGCAATGAACTGGTAGAACTTTGTTCTGAATATGCCAGGGAATCGGGATCAAAGATAACCGTATCCGATGATATCATGTCAGTAAAGGGAGCGGACGCTTTATACACAGACGTCTGGTGCTCAATGGGCGAGGAAGACCTTGCTGCTGAAAGAATAGCTCTGTTAAGACCGTATCAGGTTAATAAAGAGCTTATGGCGAAGACGGAAAATGAGAGAACCATACTTCTTCACTGCCTGCCTGCGGTTAAAGGATATGAGGTTACAGAAGAAGTATTTGAAGCAAATGCCGATGTGATCTTTGATGAGGCTGAAAACCGCATGCACACGATAAAGGCCGTAATGGTGGCAACTTTGGGCAATATTTAGGCCGGACGCATTAGAAAATTGAGATCACCTGAAAAAGTGCACAAAAACTCAATGCGATTTTTGTAAAGTTTGTGCACACTTAAGCGGCACATCATGCTATACTAATAACCGTAAACCCCAATACATTATATAGTTTTTGCTACACCCCATAAGTAACAAAATACCTTCTCCAAAGAGAACAGCATCCCCAATAGCTGTTCTCTTTCCTTTTTACCTTTTTTCTTGCAATAAATCAAAAATTATTATAAAATAATAGATACGAGACTTAGGTTATCATATTTGGTTGCAGGGAGCTTTTTATGGACATAAGTTATAGATTTGAGAATATGACACACAGGGACAAGATCAGGTTTTATATTGAAGCCATGCGTCCTATTTTAAATAAGAGAGCTTTGTTTTCAGATGGCACCGAGATGTTTCGGAGTCCGTGCGAGCCTATGCCTTATGAAGAGGTAAGGATAAGATTCAGGACGGCAAGAGAGAATGTGGATTCTGTCATGCTTGTCTGTCGCACTGAAGACAGGATTGAAAAGATCGAGATGTATCTGGCATATTCCGAGAAACACTTCGATTATTATGAAGCTGTGATCAGGACTACGGAAGCCAGGATTGACTATTATTTTGAGATCAGATGCGGCGCCATAACGTGCTACTATAATAAGAAAGGAATATCGCGCGATATTAACGAGTGGCTTTCCTTCTCCATAATGCCGGGATTTAAGACTCCTGACTGGGCTAAGGGCGCTGTAATGTATCAGATATACGTAGACCGTTTCTGCAACGGCGACAAGACCAATGATGTAGTTGACAGGGAATATTCCTATATCGGAGAGCATGTCAGCGAAGTTACCGACTGGAATAAATATCCTGCCGCTATGGGTGTGCGTGAATTTTACGGCGGTGACCTTGCGGGAGTTATTAAGAAACTTGATTATCTGGCCGATCTGGGAATAGAAGTCATTTATTTTAACCCGTTGTTCGTATCTCCGTCCAATCATAAATATGATATTCAGGACTACGATTATATCGATCCGCATTTCGGAAAGATCGTTAAAGACGAGGGTCAGGTGCTTTCACCGCACGACATAGACAATAAGCATGCGACTAAGTATATTGAGAGGGTTACGGGGCTTGAAAACCTTGAGGCGAGCAATGAATTGTTCGCTCAGCTGGTGGAAAAAGCCCATGCGAGAGGCATGAAAGTGATCCTCGACGGCGTGTTCAACCACTGCGGTTCATTTAACAAGTGGATGGATAAGGAAAGGATATATGAAGGACAGCCGGGCTATGAACCTGGAGCCTATGTTTCTGAGGAAAGCCCTTATATTTCTTTCTTCAGGTTCAGGGAAGGAAACTGGCCGTACAATAACAATTATGACGGCTGGTGGGGACATGATACTCTTCCTAAGCTGAATTATGAAGGTTCGGAAAAGCTTCAGGATTATATCATGAGGATAGCGCGCAAGTGGGTTTCCCCTCCTTATAATGTAGACGGCTGGAGACTTGACGTTGCGGCGGATCTCGGACATTCTTCGGAATACAATCACAAATTCTGGAAGATGTTCAGAGAAAATGTTAAAGAAGCCAATCCTGAGGCAATAATAATAGCGGAGCATTACGGAGATCCGAGTTCATGGCTTTCGGGCGGTGAATGGGATACCGTTATGAACTATGACGCGTTTATGGAACCTATTACCTGGTTCTTGACCGGACTTGAAAAGCACAGCGATGAGTTCAGGGGAGATCTTCTCGGTAATCACGAAGCATTTTTCGGTGCCATGAACCATCATATGGCAAAATTTAATACACAGTCCTTACAGGTAGCCATGAATGAGCTTTCAAATCATGATCATTCAAGATTCCTTACAAGAACCAACCGCAGGGTGGGAAGGACGGCGACCGCAGGCCCTGAAGCAGCCAATGCCAATATCAATAAAGGCGTGTTCAAAGAAGCTGTAGTAGTCCAGATGACATGGCCGGGAGCCCCGACACTGTACTACGGAGATGAAGCGGGCGTATGCGGATGGACGGATCCGGACAACAGAAGAACCTATCCGTGGGGACATGAGGATAAAGAACTTATAGATGTCCATCGTGAGCTTATCAGGATACATAAGAGTTATAATGCACTTAAGCGCGGCTCGATAGTGTTCCTCGGCGGAGGACCGATGTATATGAGCTACGCGAGGTTTGATGAGAAAGACAAGATAATAGTTGCTCTTAACAATCATTTTGATGAGCTTACAATGAAGATAAATGTCATGGAGCTTGGAATTGAAGATGAGGACAGACTGGTAAGACTTATTCTTACAACCGAGAACGGGCATGATCTGAGCGCGGCTTTCTATTACGCGGAAAACGGAGTGCTCACGCTGACGCTTCCGGCATACGGAGCGGTCATTATTAAAAATATAAATATTTAAAAACGAATAGAGGATGATTTAATGGACAGAAGATTTTTGGCGCTTCTTCTTGCGGCAGTACTTGTTTTTTCCTCCGTTACCATGTCGATAATGCTGTTTACCGGACAGAATGAAGAAAAAGAACCGGCGGCAGGCAGAAGAGAGAAGGTAATGGAGAATTCGGAAAAAACTGATGAGACGGGCGAGAAGGGTGAAGACGAAGTTAAGGAAGATCTGAATGATCCTTCAGCGCAGACAGAACCGGTAGAAACACAGAAACCGGATGATCCCGATGAACCGACGGATCCGGATGATCCTTCAAAAACTCAGAAAACACCAGGACCGGGAGCTGAGATAGCGGTTAAAGAGAGCAAAGCGGTTGATGATGATTATTTTAAGGACGCCCTTTTCATAGGCGATTCGAGGGTGGAAGGCTTCAGGCTTCAGTCGGGGGTCAAGAACGCCACTTTCTATACTTACAAAGGACTTAATGTAACACAGGTACAGAAGACCAAGTTCATTAAGAGCGGCAGCAATAAACTCACCGTATTCGAAGCCCTGGAGAAGAACAAGTTCAAGAAGGTATATATCAAGCTTGGCGTAAACGAGCTCGGCTGGGGTTCTTATCCGACATTTATTAAGCGTTATAAGGAGCTTATAGAAAAGGTTAAGAAGACTCAGGGCGACGGCGTAGTGATCTATGTTATGGAAGTCATTCAGGTAAGCAAGAAGAAAAATGACGGCAATGACATATTTACCAAAGACAATGTCAACAAGATGAACGGAATGCTTGTGGATATGGTTAAGGAAGAGGAAGTAAATTACCTGCAGTTAAATGAATTCCTGACAGATGATGACGGCTTCCTGTTCGCAGACGCATCTACGGACGGTATACATCTTGGACCGACATATTGCAAGAAATGGCTTGAATACCTGAAGACGCATACGGTATAGCCAAGAATCATCGATAAAGGAAAGAAGAGGAGAAGAAATGAAAAAAGTATTATTGGCTCTTACAATGCTCATACTTGTTTTCAGTCTGTGCGCTTGTTCGTCAGACAAAAAGGATGATAAAAAGAAGAGCGAAGAGACAGGAAAAGAAGAGACAAAGAAAGGCGATTCCGAAAATAAGGAAGAAGACAAGTCAGATAAATCACAGATACGCAAGATCGGTGAAAAGATAGCAGCCAACGGAGATTTTTCTGATGATGCCGTGACGGAGATTGATGTTGAAGTATTTGAGCAGATGCTCGATATTGATTCTTCAAAGGTGGAAGAGTCGATAGGATATACCGGATCGGGCGCAACAACCAATGCTTTGTATGTTGCAAAGTTTAAAGAAGCATCTTATCTTGAAGAAGTTGAAAAAGCTATCGACGTATATATGAAAGATCAGATAGAACAGTGTGAGACATATAATCCGCCGGAGGTTGAAAAACTTAAGGCATCAGCAATCTATTCTTATCCTGATCAGGCGATCGTGGTAATGGTAATATCAAGAAATTCGGATAAGGTAAAAGATATCTTAAAAGATTTGGGAATGTAAAGAATTTTTTGAGCCTGACGGTATTCCGCCAGGCTCGATTTCTTCTTATGCACACGGGGTGCGCAGGGAGTATTCCCGGCTGACGCCGGGCGCACCCCGGCGCGGCG
>CACZSY010000097.1 GCA_902783965.1 uncultured Lachnospiraceae bacterium | reverse complement strand
TAAGGTATACGCCGGAAACGCCGAAAAGCTCATGACTGATTATCATCTTAACTTAAGAAGCAATGTGTCCCTTTTATCGGATATAGTATTAAGCGAGATACTTGATGAGATATGTTTCGTGGAATGCAGGAACCGTTATCATGAATTCGCCGATTATTATGATATTATGACCGATGAGGAATATAAGAAATTTGCCGAAGAAGTATACGCTACGCTTGACAAGACCTTTACTTTTGACTTTAAGGTCATAAATGTTACCGACAAAGCCGAGACGGACAGTGACCTTGATAACTCCATTATCTATAAGATATTCAATGTAGCCATAATCGGAGTGCTCATTTCGTTTATCGTACTGTTTGCGGCCAATACCATAATCATGGATAAGGGCTATAAAACCAATCTCAGGATATATACTTCCATGGCCAACAGATACGCGAGACTGATAGGAGACACATTGTCGCTGTTTGTTGTATCGGGAAGCTTTACAGCTATCAACTGCCTTATCCTGCGTAAGCATTTCGGTTTTACGCTTGCGGGTGACAACGCCAAAATGCTGTTTTTGATGATGGTATTTACTCTGGCGACCGACCTTATCTTCATGGCCATGACACAGCTCATAGACGAACCTGTCGCGCTGCAGCTGATAGGAGCCTACATCGTGGCGTTTCTCGGTGTGCTCGCCACCCTTGACCTTGTGCATATCATGCTCCCGTCGGGTATCAAGGAATTCAGCAGTTACCTGCCGAATTCATGGCTCAACACAGGCTTTGATGATATTATCATGAAGCATTCACTGTCTCATAAGTATCATTATTTCCTTGTGTGTCTCGGAGTGCTTGCGGGACTCAACCTTCTGCTTAGGATGCTGAAAAAAGAGGTGATAAAGAATGAAGATTAATTCAAGAATTGCCGGAAGGCTTAAATCAGGATATGAACCCGATAATAATTTTCCCTTATATTTTGAAAATACTTTTGCGCTTTACGCAAAATATGCGCTCATTAAGCTTGTATTAAACTATGCCAGTCTTAAATTCAGAAAAAAAGACGATCCCATGGTTGATGAGGAATTCGACAGGATATGCGGGGAAGACATTTCGGCAGGAATAGATTCGCTGGTAAAGTCGATAACAGATAATGCCGAGGATATATCAAAGATCCCCGAAGATATGATAAATGAAGCGAGAAGACTTCATGACAGGCTTATAAACGTTCAGGAATACCTTCTTATCAATTCATCGAAATTAAGCAAATGTGAATACGCGCTCAACAGGATCGAATACAGGTTCAAACCTTCCGGTCAAAGAAGCGTAAGGGGGATAATCGATGAGACGATGATGTATCTGTTTGAGGATAAATCAGACCTTGTTATCAATGACAAGCTGAGTTTTATCATACCCCAGGTTCCTGTAAGGATCACAAAGCAGAGGGTGCTTCAAAGAGTAAATGACGTGGTTAAGCTGTATGACGAAGATACCAAAGAGGCTTTTGATTATTATATATACAGAGTTGCCGGCGCGTGCGGCATCAATTTTATCCCGTCAAAAGGATTTGACCATGATTTTGCGCTAGACGGGATAGAGGATATCTATTCAAAAGATTGTGAACAGCTTCTTGGTTATAAATATTCTTCCCTCGATAAAGAAGCTTATGAGGAAGCCGACGGCAGGTTTAAGGATCTTTCCGAAAGGATGGTGAACGCCAACGGAATCTGTCCGGTCTACGAGGAGATCGTAAATTCGCTCATCAACGTTTTTATCTGCGCAGGCAATAACGTACAGTTTAACGGTACAAAACTATATGAAGAGATCGTTAATATACTTAAAGAACTCTTAAACGGCGGATATGAAGAGGAAGCTCTTTATGAAAGGCTGGGTATCTTTGAGGGCATACAGGAAGAAGATGGTCCTGAATGTGAATACATGGCTTCCCAGATCGATGATATCAGAGCGGCAAATGAGGAATATATAAGCGGATCGGAATATGCCGAAAAAGGATTAAAGGACATTAAGCTCTGCTCAATGCTTACTTCTTCAAGTTCATTTGTCGATCTTGAACCGTCTGCGGATAAAGACGACAGGCTTTCGGAAGAATACAGGAATGAGATCACGGAAAAACTTATGGAAAGACTTAACCGGCTTCTGAGTACCGAGGACAGGATAATAAGGAGAAGCTATATAGCATCTGTTCTTTCACAGCTTCCTAACGAATTCAGGACTGCCGAACAGATAAGGAACTATATGACCAATGCCTTTGAACTATGTTCCGATCCTGCAGAGAGGGAAGGAAGTCTTGCGGCAATGGAACTTGAGATAAGAGGAAAGGCGTAAGCTATGATCCATTTTAACAATAAGCTTTATATGGACGAAGCCTGCAGCGTCGATCCGGAACATATCCGGAAAAATATTGTTTCAGGAAAAACAGATCCTTTTACATACTGCATAGTTATTTCAGCCAATCCTTCCAATCTTCTTGAGATAATAAACGCTTTGGAATTCAGGTTCAGGCATTATGACAGGATGAAGCTTGAAGTGGTGGGAATAGCGGGTTCCAAAAAAAGCGCGGTCGGACTGGTCCGCGATATTATAACGGATACCTTCAGGGAAACAGGCAATTATGATGTAAGAAAATATTTCAGTTAGGCGGTGAAACGGTGCACGTAATATTATTGATACTGAAGATAATCGGAATAGTATTATTGGTGATCCTTACGATCATCCTGTTTCTCATACTCAGTCTGTTATTTGCACCGTTTGTCTACCGGATAAGCGCCCGAAAAGATGAAGACGGGGAGATTTCTGACGCGCAGGCCGGGATCACTTTAAGCTGGATGTTCGTGCTCTTACGGGCAAAAGCAGTTTATAAAGACGGTGAACTATGCTACGGCATAAGATTATTCGGAATAGATGTTTTTAAACTGGCTTCCGCTGCCGACAGGATCAAACAAATATTTAAAAAGAAACCCCGAAAGCAGGAGAGTGCGAAAGAAAAGAGCACGGAAGAAAAGAACGCGGAAGTAAAGAACGCGGAAGTAAAGAGCGCGGAAGTAGAGAGTGCGGAAGTAAAGAGCGCGAAGGAAAAGAGCGCGGAACCGAAGGAAACCTCAGAGGAAAGAGATAACGGTAAAAAGACGGAGGTTTCTTCAACAGATGATAAAGAAACCGGAACAGGAAGGCGCCAAAGCTTTAAGGACAGATTCTCTTCCGTAAAGGAAACGATAGGAAGGATACGCGACGCCAAAGATGAGATAGATAAAAAGAAAAAT
>CACZSY010000096.1 GCA_902783965.1 uncultured Lachnospiraceae bacterium | reverse complement strand
TGAGAAGAATAAGCGGATGGTAGACGAACTGCTTAAGGAAGTGAGCTTTAAAGAGGCGGCAGTCGTGAGGGAATCCGCGATGACGGGGAAGACATTTGTAATAACCGGAAGCCTTGAACATTTTACCAACCGTAATGAGCTTAAGGCACGCATAGAAGAAGGCGGCGGCAAGGTAGCTTCAGCCGTAAGCAGTAAAACGGATTATCTCATCAACAATGATACGACCTCTAATTCTTCTAAGAATAAAAAGGCAAAGGAACTCGGAGTAAAGATCATAAGCGAAGAAATGTTCATGGAAGAGTTCTTATAAAAAATAAAAAGGAAATGATAACATGCCTATTAAGACTAAGAATGACCTGCCTGCAAAGGCGGTAATGGAAAATGAAAATATTTTTGTAATGGATGAGAGAAGGGCGACGACACAGGATATAAGACCTATCAAGATCGCCATCCTTAATCTGATGCCGTTAAAGGAAGAGACGGAAGTCCAGCTTTTAAGAAGCCTTTCCAATACGCCTCTTCAGGTGGACGTAACATTTCTTACCACAAGCTCCTATGTGGGAAAAAATACGTCGGTGACACATCTTAACAAATTCTATGAAGTGTTTGATGATGTGAAAGATAAAAGATTTGACGGGCTTATCATTACCGGGGCGCCGGTTGAACAGCTTGATTTCACACAGGTAGCCTATTGGGAAGAATTAAAGCAGATTATGGACTGGTCCGCGGTAAATGTGACCTCTACCCTTCATCTTTGCTGGGGCGCCCTGGCGGGTCTTCATTACAGATACAATATAGGGAAATATAAGCTTGACGAAAAGCTTTCGGGCGTATATACCCATAAGGTATTTAACAGAAGGACTCCGCTGGTGCGTGGATTTGATGATGAATTCCGCGTTCCTCATTCAAGATATACCCATATCGATGAAAAAGCGGTAATGAATGACGACAGGCTTCAGGTGCTTGCAAGATCAGACGAAGCCGGCATCTATCTGGTGCTTGCCGAAGGCGGTAAGAATGTATTCGTTCTCGGACATCCGGAATATGACAGGATGACTCTTGACAGCGAATACAGGAGGGATATCGGCAAGGGGCTTAATCCAAAGATGCCTTGTAACTATTATCCGGATGACGATCCGGATAAAAGACCGCTGCTTTCGTGGAGGGCACACTGCAATACCCTGTATACTAACTGGCTGAACTATTATGTCTACCAGAATACTCCGTATGAATGGTAACAGGCTGCTGTATTATGTCTTTCAGAGCTTTATAGCTTATTACTGATAAGACTGCCTGTGAGACAGGAAGCGCGAGGATATAGGCTCTTATGCCGTAAAATGGAATAAATATTATGCATATGCTAAGTCTTATTATAAGGCTTAGCATATTTATTTTAAAAGTAAGCTTTGTCTTCATAAGCCCGTTAAGTATCGCGGTAAGAGTCATAGACATATAGATAAAAATGCAGTTTATGGAAAAAAGCTTTATCATGATTCCCGCCGCCCGGTTATCAAGTATGAGATTTCCCAGAAATTCTCCGGCACTAAAAAAGAACACGGCAAAAAATATCCCGAAGGCGGCCGTCGCCCTGATAGAGATCCCGCAAATCCTTCTGATACTGTTATAATCTTTTCCTGCTTCATCCTGACTTAAGCGGGAAATAAGGAGAGTGAGATAAGAATTGATCAGCGCGGCAGGAAAAAGGATGAACGGCATCGCAATAGATTCGGTGATACCCAGGAATGAAAGGGCTGCCGCGCGGCTTAATCCGTATCTTGTAAGAAGCAGCGGCAAGAGCAGCATATCGGCCGTACTTAAAAGGGAAAGTATTATCCTGCCGGTATGAAGCGGTATAAAGTAGGAAAGGAAATCCCTGGATATTCCCAAAGCCGTATCGTCATTTGCGGGAACGATCTGCTGTAAGTCTTCTTTCCTGCCAAGATTAAATATGCAATAAGCAAGAGCAACGCCAAATCCGCCAAGCTCTCCGGCAATGATGCCGGAGATTACAAGTGTCAAAGGTGCGAAGCCGGTACTAAAGAAACGAAAAGCAATTGAAGTAGCGATTATCCTTGCTATCTGTTCATTGAACATGGAAAGAGCCGCAGCCGAGGTCTTTCCAAGACCAAAGCAGTATCCGCAGATAACGGTAGAAAAACCGCAGAAAGGAAAACATAAGGAAAGCAGCCGCAGGTTGCCTCCAAGCCCTTGTTCCCGAAGCAGTTTTATGCTGAAAAAAAAAGAAAAGACGAATACAAGAAAGCTTA
>CACZSY010000095.1 GCA_902783965.1 uncultured Lachnospiraceae bacterium | reverse complement strand
CACCTCCATAATGAAATGGAAGTATTATAACACATTGGGACATTTTCCCTTGGGGTATATTAGGACATTATCATAAATGGTTCATAACGACCTTAAAAGCCATAATCTATATTCTTGACAAATCATGTATGGAATGCTATAATCTACCGAGGTTAGCGAATGCTAACCAAATCATTTATTAATTCAAGTCTCTCAACGCGGGAACCGGCGCCGGATTCAGGGGCTGAACATCCGGCGGACATTTGTCCGGCAACGACCGGAACGGAGTGAAGACCTGCGTAAGCAGATGAACAGATCTAAATGAAAAGAAGGAGGAAATACATGGATAACAGCAGATTTTTGGAAGTTAATAACATACATAAATCTTTCGGAACCGGAGACAGCCGTCAGGAAGTTCTGAGAGGAACAACTTTTAACGTGGCAAAAGGAGAGTTCTGCGTACTGCTCGGACCTTCGGGTTCTGGTAAATCAACCCTTTTGAACATTATAGGAGGGATCGACAGCGCGGATGACGGATATGTTGCTATTGGCGGCGATAAGCTTAAGGATATGAACGAAAAGTCGCTGACAGGTTACCGCAGAAATCATCTGGGCTATGTTTTTCAGCTATACAACCTTATACCTAACCTGACCGTGAAAGAGAATATCGAAGTCGGTGCGTTTTTATCCGACAAGCCTCTTGATATAAATGAGCTTCTCAATACTTTAGGTCTTTACGAGCACAGGAATAAACTGCCTAACCAGCTTTCGGGCGGCCAGCAGCAGCGTACCTCGATAGGAAGGGCGCTTGTCAAGAATCCGGATATCCTTCTCTGCGACGAGCCGACCGGAGCTCTTGACTATACAACCTCCAAGGAGATCTTAGGACTTATAGAAAATGTCAATAAGCTCTACGGTAATACGATTATCATGGTTACCCATAATGAAGCTATAAAGAATATGGCTGACCACGTGATCAAGCTTCGTGACGGCGTCGTAAGAAGAGACCGCCTTAATACAGAAAAGATAAGCGCGGCCGAACTTGACTGGTAAGAATGAACGGACAGTCATATAGATTATTACGATTGGTAAGAACTGAGCGTTACAAAAGGAGCAAAACTTTATGAAAAACCCATTGATCAAAAGGATTCCCAGAGAGCTTAAGGCGGACTGGAAAAAATATATTGCGCTTTTTCTGTTATTTACGATAATAATCGGCAGCGTAAGCGGAATGTTTGTCGCGGGCGACAGCATGAGCATTACTTTTGAAGAATCTTATGAAAAATACAATATTGAGCACGGACATTTTGAACTCAAATTCAAAGCATCCGATAAGCTCATCAAAAAGATGGAAAAGAGAGACATTGTGATCTGCGAGCAGTTTTATAAAAATGTCTCAGAAGACAATGACAATGACGGAAAAGAAGACGGCATCGTAAGAATATTCATCAACAGGGAGAAGATGAATAAGCTCTGCGTTCTGAAAGGTGATCTTCCGGAAAAAGCGGATGAGATCGCAATCGACAGAATGCATGCGGACAACGCCGGACTTACAGTTGGAAACGACATTACGGTCGGCGGAAGAAAATTCAGGATAACGGGGCTTGTGGCTTTTTCAGATTACAGTACTTTATTTGAAAATAATACCGATATCATGTTCAATTCGATCACTTTCAACGTTGCTGTGCTGACCAAAGAAGGTTATGAATCCGTGGAGGGAGATGAGAAGTACCAGTATGCATTTCAGTACCAACAGGATTTTGCGGATGATATCGAACAGAAAGAACTTTCCGACAAGCTTGTTTCAAAGCTTGCGACAGACGCTCTGCTGTCCATAAATGAGATGACGGATTTCGTGCCTGAGTACGCCAATTCCGCGATACATTTTGCGCCTGATGATTTCGGAAAAGACAAGGTAATGTGCGAGGTGCTGCTTCTCATATTTACCGTGGTGCTCGCGTTTATATTCGCGATAACGACCTCTAATAAGATATTTCAGGAATCAACGGTCATCGGAACACTGCGTTCTATGGGATACAGCAGGTCCGAGATCATGCTGCATTATATCAGCACTCCGATAATCATAACGATAATTTCGGCAATATGCGGAAATATTCTGGGGTATACTTTATTTAAAGATGTTGTCGCAAGCATGTATTACAATTCTTACAGCCTTCCGACCTACACCACAGTCTTCAACGGGCATGCCTTTGTTGAGACAACTGTATATCCTCTGATACTTATGGCAGTGATCAATTTTGCGATAATCGCGGGAAAACTCAGATTCTCACCGCTCAGATTTTTAAGAAAGGATATAAGCAGGTCAAAGAACAAGTCGGCGGTAAAGCTTCCGCCGTTAGGATTCACACACCGTTTCCGTCTGAGAATACTGCTTCAGAATGTGAGCGGCTACCTTACTCTTGTATTGGGAATATATTTTGTAATGGTGCTCCTTGCTTTCAGCATCGGCATGCCGGCAACGCTTGATAGTTATAAGAGCAGGGCAAATGAATATTCGGTGGCTGATTACCAGTATATCCTGAAACAGTCGTTAGACGCGCAGGGCAATCCGGTGGACAGCGGCTATGACAAGGCCGAGCCGGTAAGCGTTTCTTCCCTTAAAACCGTCGGTGGCGTCAGGGAAGGCGAGGAAATAACGGTGTACGGATACTTCCCTGAGAGCAGATATTTTGATGTGTCGGAATACGCACCGATCGAAAACGGTTCAATGGATATATATGTATCTGAGGCGTTTGCCGAAAAATTCAGTCTTGAAAAAGGTGAAAACATTGCTTTGGGAGAAAAGTATTCCACTAAGGTAAGGAACTTCCGCATAGCGGATATCTATGACCTTCCGGGAACGCTTGCGATATTGATGCCTAATGACAATTTTAACGAAATATTCGGTTTTAGTAAAGGCAGCTTTACCGCCTATCTTTCCGATAAGGAACTGACGGGGCTTGACAAGAAAAATATACTTATGACGGTCACGGTGCAGGATACCATGAAGATGATCGACCAGCTCGACCATTCAATGGGAGATTACATGGACTATTTCTCTGTTGCCTGCATGGTAATAGTGTTAAAAATCTCATGAGCTGTCACAATTCTGCTCTCACTTGCTGTCACAAACTCGTTCATCTTTCTGTCACTGTACCGGGGCTTT
>CACZSY010000094.1 GCA_902783965.1 uncultured Lachnospiraceae bacterium | reverse complement strand
GCATGAATGCGGCGCCGTTAGCCTGTGCCGCAACTCTTCCTATGTCAACTGTAAGAGTTCTTCCGGCAAGTTCCATGGAATAACTTTTGTACATAAATATTCTCCTTTATAATAATTATCGTGCGGGTTCCGAAACAACTTAAAAACCTGTCATGAGGCTGACCTGCTTTTAAGATGTCTCGGGAAAATGCCCGCCAAAGCCGATTATAACACTAAATATTTTAAGATACAAGAAAAAACTGCTCTTTAAAAAGAGCAGTTTTCGGCATTCTTGAAAAAATTGTCCGGAAATACCGGAATCGATTACTTTCTTAATCCAAGTCTTTCGATGATAGTTCTGTATCTTTCGATATCCTTCTTCTTAAGATACTCAAGTAATCCTCTTCTTTGACCAACCATCTTTAAAAGACCTCTTCTTGAGTGATGATCCTTCTGGTTAACCTTTAAATGCTCTGTTAACTCTCTGATCCTCTCTGTAAGGATCGCGATCTGAACCTCAGGTGAACCTGTATCGTTAGGTGTCCTTCCGTATTCAGCGATGATTGCTGTCTTTTTCTCTTTACTTATCATTGTAAAGTCCTCCTTTAAATAATGATATCACCGAATGCCCGGTAAAGGCCGGAGTGTCCGATTACTGAGCAGCGGTCATTAATGGTTTTTCCATTCATGAATATAGCATATAAAAAATTATATGTCAAAAAGATTTTATTGTTTTCCTAAAACTTTTTTTCACCGAGTTTCTGACCGAATTTTACGGGAGTCTCAATGCCGTTGGCGCTGTATGTGAGGATATCGTCATCGATCATGACTTTACCCGGCTCGACCAGCAATATTATGGTAGAACCTCCGTAAAGGAACATGCCTTTTTCCTCTCCTCTTTTAAATCTGTGCTTTTCATGGTGATTTTTAATCTTTCCGACAAGCATTGCGCCGACTTCCATCTGGATAACGTCTCCGAAGTTCTTGGTGCGCAGAAGTGTATATTCTCTTGAATTTTCACAGTATACATTACATGAATTGACGGCTATCGGCATTACGGTATGAAGAATGCCTGGAATAGATCTGTTGACGGATTTGATCCCGTCATCAAGATAATGATATCTGTGATAATTATCAACACACAGACGAAATACCATCATATATCCGTTCTCGAATTTTTTCGCAAGCTTTTCGCTTCTTAAAAGATCGCTGATCTTATAAGAAGAATTCTTGATATGATAAATGCCGTCGCTGTAAATATTATAAACGGTAAGATTTCCGTCGCACGGAGCTATGAACGAATCATCGCTCATATCGACAGGCCTTTTTCCGTTTTTTACATGTCTGGTGAAGAAATCGTTGAAAGAGACAAAATCTCTTTCTTCAAACTCAGACATATCAATATTGTTGTTTTTTATAAATCCGTCGATCAGCGGAACCGAAAAACGGGAATCCATAAAAACCCCGGCAGCTTTGGATAATGCAGGAAGGGTCAGCACCTTAAGCACTGACCTGCCGCATGAAGTATGATATAAAAATCTTAATACTATAGAATTGCTGTCCATTTTTTACCCCTTGATCTCTCTTTTGAAAGGATGTTTCTTAACCTTAAATCCGGTAACAAACGCGCATCCTACGATAAAGAGTATTACAACATAGGTTATCGCAAAGGCTTTATCGCTGATAACGCCGTCCTTGACAACAGCGGCGATAAGATAAAGCAGAGGAACTATTATAGTTATATTGGTAACCGGAAGTCCTTCATAATACTCTCTTTCGCCTGTCTCATTATCCTGTCTGATCTCCTCGGTAACATTGTAATAAGCAAGCCTTATTACCGCAGCAAGTATATAAAGAGTATAGACTACTATACAGATCGGTTTGAATCCGGTGAGCGAAAAGCCTATAGCTGCCGGAAGAACGCCGAAACTTATAAGGTCGCAGAGTGAATCGATCTGAATCCCGAATCTTTTTTCTTCGAAGGTCCTCTGTCTAGTACGAGCTATCTTTCCGTCAAACATGTCACAGATACCTGCAACGATAAGGCATATAACAGCCATAACATCATTGTGGTCTCCGGCGGCAAATATGCCCAGAACCGAAGAAGCAAGACCTACATATGTAAGAATAACTGTGTAATTATAAAATCCGATCATAATTTTTCTCCTTTGGTTATTTGACTGTTTTTTATGACTATACGTTTCTTCATTGAGATCAGATGCGCCGTAATTGCCACAACGGAGCTGATCACAAGCATTATATAGAAGTTGACAAATCTTGTCAGAAGCATCGCGGGAACGATCATGGCTTCCGAATATACCACTTTATACAGAAGCTGGAACGCCAGTTCCGCAACTCCGACTCCTCCCGGAACCGGAATATTATCTACCGCTGTATTTAGTATAATCTGCATCGTCAGAATGTCAAGATAGGAAAGCTCATTCATCCCGAAATACCGGTAGACAATATATGGAATTGTAAAAAGCAAGACTCTCTGTATCAACGTAATGATAAATACCGGAAGGATAATGATAAGGTTATTTCTTATAAATCCGGTACCGGTTTTATAATCATCTATTAGTTCTACTATCTTATCGATCTTGCGTTCTTTATGCCTGATTATCTTAAGCCTGGCGAAGAAGTTGATAAAACGGATTATCAATCTTTTCAATAGGTTGCTTGAGACAAATATCATTATATACAAAAGTATACATATAAGATTTACCATAAATCCGAAAATAAAGAACCACTTTACTATTCCTATATTTGCAAACGCAAAGGAACTGTCCAGGATAGCGGTAAGACCTATAAGACCGATCAGGACTATCTTATAGATAATGACCACAACAAGTATCACAATGGATGATGAGGTAAATCTGTAGCCGTCCCTTGACATATAGTATATCTGCGCCGGCTGTCCTCCCGAAGCGGATGGCGTGATGCCGGCATAATAAAATCCAAGGAATGTATATTTAAGACATCGTCGGAAACGTATCTTTTCACCCAGGAATCTGAATAATATAAGAAAAATCAGAGATTCACAGGATAAGGAGACAAACATCACAACAATTCCCAAAAGTATATAAAGTGGGTTTCCCTGTTTCATAACGTTAATAATATCGTTAAGCTCGTTGTTCTTTAAGATGACATAAATAGTGACCGCAAGCATCAGGATCATAAATGAAATATTGATTGTGCTTCTTAATCTGCTATTCATTATTCTGTTTTATCACCACCTGAACTATAATTATGTGACTAAAGAGTCTCTTGGCTCTTATGACCCTGTTATTAATTAGATATAATATTATTATTTATATAACTGATTTTTATACTCGTTTAACGAAAATATCATACATAAAAATAGCTTTAATTGCAAGCATATCTTGAAATCTTGATCAAAATAAATATATACTGTTATTGAAATAAAATAAATCAGAGGTTTAATATAATGAAAGATTTTACATCCATAAAAAGAGCAGGATTTATAGGCATAGGTCTTATAGGCGGCTGCCTGCTCCGCAATATCAAAAAATACTACCCTGAGACGGAAGTTCTGGCATATGATTATTCCATGGCGGACAGAGGAATACCTTCAAGATCGGTGGACGACGCCTTAAGGGAGGGAATAATCCATGAGACTACAGCTGATATCAGGGATTTCAAGGATTGTGACATAATATTTTTATGCGCGCCCGTAAAGGATAATCTCGGATATCTTGAAGCGTTAAAAGATGTTATAAAACCTTCCTGTATCATAACGGATGTAGGAAGCGTAAAGGGGATAATGCACATGAAGGCAGAAAGTCTTGGACTTGAAAGGAACTTTGTCGGCGGACATCCTATGGCGGGTTCGGAAAAGACGGGATTTATCAATTCCTATGCAGGACTCATCGTCAATGCGTATTATGTCATAACCGTTACGGAAAAGACAGATATAGAAAAAGCTCATCTGCTCCTTGATATGGTTAAAAAATTCGGTTCCATACCCGTTCTCGCGGACTGCAGGGATCACGACAGACAGGTGGCCTATATCAGCCATCTTCCTCATATAATAGCTTTTGAACTTGTTAATCTTGTGCAGGATAACGATGATAAAGATCAGAATATGAAAAAGATCGCGGCGGGAGGATTTAAGGATATCACAAGGATCGCTTCTTCAAGCTCGCTTATGTGGGAAAGCATCTGCAGCACCAACAAAGAA
Source organism: uncultured Lachnospiraceae bacterium (assembly GCA_902783965.1). Classification (GTDB taxonomy): domain Bacteria; phylum Bacillota; class Clostridia; order Lachnospirales; family Lachnospiraceae; genus RUG11200. Next base: position 216 of record CACZSY010000094.1, on the reverse strand, counting down.
TGCATAATCGAAGCTCTGGATACATATATTGAGGATCTTAAAGCGTTCAGAAAGATACTGGAAGATGGAGATTCTCAAGCTATGATAAAAGAATTCGACAGGGCAAGGGAATACAGGGATTCGATATCCCCTAGACATAAAGCGGAATAAAAAAACAGAACGGGGAAGATCATATCTTCCCTGTTCGTGCGCATTTTACAGATCATTATTCTTCTG
>CACZSY010000093.1 GCA_902783965.1 uncultured Lachnospiraceae bacterium | reverse complement strand
CTGAGAATGTATCTGCTGCAAGTCTGCTTCAATATATATCAGATCACCTGAAAGGAAGAGGTTCATTATGAGTTATTCGGGCATTGAGCATAAACTGAGAGTTTTTATCAGCTCTAAATGCGGCGGGAAATACACTGTTGCAAGGAAATCATTGCAGAAGCTGTTAGAAGTAACAGGTCTGATAGAAACATATGTTTTTGAAACAGATCCCGCCAGCAGCGAGGACACGCAAAGTGCTTATCTGGAGTATGTTGACGGTTCAAATCTCTGCATCTTTCTTGTCGATAATGCTGATGGGGTTCCTCCCGCTGTCCTAAGTGAGGAAAAACGGGCAAAAGATAAACATTTACGATTGATCTATCTATTTTGTGATGAGAACAAGAAAGAGCCAACTCCCATGCAGGAAGAAATCAGAAAAATGCTCTCACAAAAGTATTTCGTTGTGCATGAGTTTTCTGATATTGTTTCCAAAGCATATGACAGTGTGATGCAAGATGTTATCGCGGTATATAAAAAGAAGGAGGAGGAACTATTTTCTGCCAAAAAAAATGAAATTGAGCCGGCAGGTGGTGAACCTCTCAACATTAAGACGAATTCGTTGCTAACCACAAGTTTTTCAGAATACCCACTTGTTGAAGGTGTACTCACAAATAATATACTCCCATTGAATCCGCTAAAGAAAGAACACGAAGAAGCATCGCTCGAAAGATTACTGTCGGAACATATGCAAACTGTTATTTTTCAAAAGCCCTTTGATGAGACTATTATCGATAACATATGCAACGAAGTTCTAAAAGAGAATAACGGAGAAATATGTAAGGTTTTGCAGCTGCGTTATCAGGCTCAAAAATCCTACTATCTCACTAAGTATGATGAGTGCCTTGTGTTGCTTCAGCAAGCCGTTTCTAATGCGATGGAGGAGCAGAGTATTCCAACGTGGATTGCAAACGACATCGCAATCGATATTCGACATGTCCAAGGGCGCATTGACGAGAAAAATAGCACCTTCACTCTTGAAAATCCGGGGCAAAAACTAATTGATACGAGCGGAGAACCGGTTTATTTCCCATACTTAGATAGGCAAGTCGAAAACATGCAGGAGGAGATAGCCAAAGAGTATTATTCTCAATTAAGCATTTCTCCCTACACCACTAATTATGGCGGACTGGATCAGTTTTTTTCTCCGCTCGCAAATGCCTTTTGTATTGCAGAAATACACGGGTCTATTGTTCAAACAGAGATAACTCGCGACAGACTTATTTCAATTTACTCGATGCTCTGTACTCTTTATGAAGATCATGATTTACTTGTAGAATACATTAAGTACCTTATTATCAACCGAGACAAGAAGAAACTTGACACTGTAATCAGAACATATAATCAATCAATAGACATATTAAATGGACAGGACATAGATACAGTTATAAATTGTATCAATAATATGTATGATCCTGCCCATCAAATGATGTCCAAATACCTTCTTGCCAGTCGTCTTGGATACTATATGAATGATGCATCATATTCTACACTTTACAAAGAACTGGTAGAATATGCCATGAATTGGGTTTGCGACGATAAACAAATTTTTAATTTCAATGCTTATATTTTTGATTTTTTCAGACAAAACACTCATCGTATACATGTCAAAGACATCGTTGGCTTTATATGTGAGGTATTTCATCATGGGCTGAGGCGCCTTTATATGGATTGTTTTAAGATCCTTCGCGGTATTGATTTTAAAACAATTGACCAGGATGATCAACTCAAGGTAAAACAAGTACTAGTCGATGCAACATCGACAGAAAACGAACAACTCTTCGATCAATACTATTCTTCGGCAGTTATCCGGTTTTGCAAAACTACTGAGGTATCATACGAAGACCTTGAAACAGTAATAGCGGAAAAATATCCGGATTTTTATAAACAGACGTTCATGTTGGAAATGGGAACACAACGAGATAAGGATTTTTCTGAGTATATAAATTCGTATTTAGAGGAAGCAAAAACTCGCAACAAAACGCAGGGGGTAAATGGCTCATATTCTGGATATACCTATGAAAGCCTTGATGTGGTATTTAATATTATTAACTCAGAGGATATTACTCTCAATGCGGAATTACTAAACAGCATTATCGAGGCGGGACTTGAAACTCTTTCTTCAGAAAAGCAAACAATACAAGCCAAGAGAGCAGCAATTAAACTCTTGCAGTTAGCATATTTCAGAAGCTGTGAACAAAAAGAACTCTGGAATGAACCAGGCAACCAAATGACAGCCAATGCTGCAACTTTCTCTATCGGAAATGAAATGGGATTTTTCTCCAAAGACACAAATTATATACTCTCATTCCAATATCGCCTCTTTATACACAGTTCTTTTGAACCCGGCTGCGATGTATTACTTGATCAGCTTTATTCCACAGATTTCTCGGAGGCTTATACCATTGTACAGTTTTTGAAAATAATCTCTGAGTTTCTTTACTGTGCAAAAGATCACTTCGAAGAAGAAGCTCTCATTTCAGCATTTTTGTATTATAGTATTTTCATGTCACAGCATAAGGAACGAGATGTAAAGTATAACGCGGCTAAATGCTTAATTGCGCTAACTAATTTCCCAAATGCAAGACACCTTGCTTTGATTCATTTATCTCAAATTATGGACTCTGGATCACAGGCAGCTAAAATCGCAATTTTAACTCGTCTTGGTCAGATCCAGATTGACGAGGATGATTTGTATCTACGGCAGATAATAAACAAAGGTAAGTCAGACAGCAATTATCTTGTGCGGTCTTTTGCAGCACGTAAGGATCTTGGATAATAATATCTTTAAAGCACTATCAGAAAGACTTCTCTTGGTAAACAAAGAGAGCACACTACTTGATTCAATCATAGAGTGACGATGTGGACGATCAGGGCGATAAGGACAACAGCAGGATTTTCCCCTGAGTGGATGCACAAAATGTGCGTCGCATTAAACAAAGAAAAGGGAATCGCTCCATTCATGCAATAAGTGACAATAAGATCAATAGTAAACTCCGCTCTTATTTTCTCGTTGCCGCTCTCCCTCCAAACCACCTCTGTTGAAGCCTGTGTGCCGATTTGTGAGGCTTTTCCAGAAAAATCGGAAAAGTATCCGCCGAAGAGCATTCGGGGCTTAAATCGGCGATTTGAGAAGGGTGTGAGAAGGACGGTCGCTTCAACTTTTCTTTTTTCTGTTGGTGAATGACTCCTCCATCCACGCTTCGAGTTCGTCGATGGAGATCTTGCCATCGGTGCAT
>CACZSY010000092.1 GCA_902783965.1 uncultured Lachnospiraceae bacterium | reverse complement strand
GCTTCGCAATCCTGACAGGTACCGGGCTTGAACCCAGCACCTGTCAGAGAGTCACCCACCGTCCAAAGGGCAGTGGGTGACTCTCTTCGTTTTATAAAAAACAACCCGCCATGTGATTTTCTAAGATATCCCTTATTGGACAAGTCAGAAAGCACATGACGGGCTTAATTATTTCAGTATTATGATTTTATGAAGAATAAAGTGTTCTCCTATTAATCATAAAACTACTTCTGAATTCATAACATTTTCACTCGTTTGCTTCATAAGTATAATACTTTTTTATCTTCTGCCATAAAACATACGTGAATTCTTTTGCCGTAGACGGTGATGATAATGTTATATCTTCACTTTTTTCATTATCCTCCGAAACAAGATCCTTTGTCATCGCCGTCAGACATGCCATTAAAAAACCCTCATTCAATCCATTTTCTTCTGATTCCGCTATATAGCAGAATATATACGGTACCGCCTTATCACCCAATTCAGCGATCATCGCATATTCCTGCGGGTAATCATTATACACATCCGGCCATGAAGATTTAACTAATCTGTAAGCATATTCTTCATCAGGATCTGCACATTTTTCCAGGGCTTTCTCAATTACTGCATATACCTCTTTCTTGTATTCAATATCCAAAACAAGACTTGCAGCCTCATCTTTTAGGGCATCATTTGTCTTTTCTGATATTTCCATCATCTTTACCCGTGCCTCTTCAGGTGTTACAGCGGGCTTTCTGTTAAAAGGTGCATCTTCAGCATCATTAACAACCGAACCAGGAGTCACACCAGTATCAGCATCTCTATTATCATTTATAACCCGATTAGAGACCGCCAAGACCAAACATGCCACAGTTGCAATTGAACCCGCTAATATTATACAACCTTTGATTGATAATCGATGTTGTGCCTCTGATATCATTTTTTCTTCAATACGATAATCCTCTGATTCTTTCACAAGGTCATTATCTATCTTTCTTATTGCATTTAATAGATCATTTCCGTTCATACTGATTTCTTCCTTCCTTTGAGATATTTACGCAGCTTCGACCTGCTTCTTGATAAACAGACATATATATAAGCCTTTCCTATACTGTATCTCTCGCTTATCTGCTCCGGTGATTCAGCAAAATAATAACGTCTTATGAATACATTGCGTTCTTTCGCAGGAAGAATCTTTAAAAAATCATTTATCAGATCCAATAATTTCCCTGTATCAATATCAACACCTTTGGGAATACATGAGTTCAACTCCCTGATGAGATACTCATCTTCAGACTCAAAATACTCACTTTCTACCTTAAAAAGATTGCATACATCATTCATAGCTTCTTTACCTGGATGATTACTGTCTTTTTCCCACTTTACCACCAGTTCTCTTGAAACAAACAAACGGTTTGCAAGTTCTTCCTGCGTCATATCGTGTTTTCTTCGCAATTCAGCTATTTGGGTGCCTAAGCTCATTTCTCACTCCTTCTTTTGTGACGATTGCGAAGCAATCGTTGCAGTCGGTTCGCGCGACGTTTGGCGCGATAAATAAATGGTGAAAATCTTGAATATCAGCATGCTTTATATTCTAATTGTATTGTAACAGCCTATAACAGAATAATAAAGGTAATAAATCTATCACAACATTTATCATTACTATCGAATCTATTGACATTTTTTATTACCATTGATAAACTGACAACATCGATATTCTTAATGAAATCAAGTATTAATTCAACAGGAGGAAAAAACTTTGGAATACGTATTACGGACCCATGATCTGACCAAAACCTACGGCGGCAAGACCGTGGTCAACAAGCTCAGCATGAATATTGAGAAAGGGGATATATATGGTTTCATCGGTAAAAACGGAGCCGGTAAGACAACTACCATGAAGATGATCCTTAACATGATCTATTCAAACGGTGGTTCGATCGAGCTGTTCGGAAAAGAAGCCGATGATAACGCAAGAAAAAAGATAGGATCTCTCATAGAAGCACCGGGGCTTTACAAGAACTGTACAGCCTATGAGAATCTGCATCGTTTTTCACTTCTTTACGGCGGAACCGAAAAAGAGATCAAAGATATTCTGGAAATAGTAAATCTTACTGATACCGGAAAAAAGAAGGCCGGCGAATTCTCTCTCGGAATGCGTCAGCGCCTCGGCATCGGTATTGCGCTTTTGGGCAATCCGGAATTTCTCGTCCTTGACGAACCTGTTAACGGACTCGATCCGGCTGCCATAAAGCGCGTCAGGGATTCCATACTTAATATAAATAAAGAAAAGGGCGTTACTGTTCTTATCTCAAGCCATCTCTTGGGAGAGCTTGCAAAGATATCGACAAAATACGGTATCATCAACAGCGGTGTGCTCGTTGAAGAAATGACTGCACAGGAAATCGAATCAAAATGCGGTCAGAACCTGATAATAAAATGCAGTGATGCCGATAATGCAATTAATGTACTGAAAAATAAACTCGGGATCACGGATGCGGTAGTAAACAACGCTCAAATAGAGATATCTTCCGGACTTGAGCGAAGTGCACAGATCAACAAAGCTCTTGTAGACAGCGGGATCGAAGTATCTGATCTGCATGTCTATAACATGGATATGGAAAATTACTTCATTGAAAGGATTGGACGATAAAATGGGAACGATATTAAAATTTGAATTATATAAACTTTTCCGCCAGAAGAGTTTTTATATATGTACGGCAGTTATGGCTGCCCTTACCGTTATAGGAGCCTTGATCTCAAAGATCGCATCTAAAATGGTTGACAGTTTTGATATGAACGGCTTAAAGTATATGGCATCCGCTGCAGGCAATTCCGAATTTGTACTGATCTTTTCAATCTTTACGGCACTTTTGATATGTGATGATTTTGCACATGACACCATAAAGAACATTATATGCAAGGGTTACGGCAGAACAAACATCTGCATCAGCAAGTATATTACTTCTTTGGTTGCCATGACCATAATGTATGTATCAATGATCATTGTCTCTTTCCTTATCGGCACCGCATTCTGGGGGATCGGAAGTGAAGACAAGGTGGCTTCAAGATTAATACTTCAATTTATTGTACTTCTCGGATATCATGCTTTCTTTTTTGCAGTATCCCTGGTCATCGGAAAAACAGGCGGCGCGATCTCAGTAAATATCATTGTACCTATGATGGGCGGACTTATATTTACCATTGCGGACAGTCTTTTAAAACTTGACAACATTTCTTTCTCTGATTATTGGATTGAAAATGCTATGTCCGTCGTTACCGATGTCTCTTCATCGACAAGTGCGATAACCGTTGCAGTGATCGTTGCCATAGTATATGCAATAGTCTTCTTTAGCGCAGGATTATTCATGAATAAAAGGAAACAATTCTAGGAGCAGATCATGGAGAATACTGAGGTTTTAACTCTTATACCTAAAAAGTAAAAAGGATTTCTCCGTCTTATATTCAGCAGGGTCGGTCTTATCGCCCTGCTGATAATCATTCAGATTTCTGTTCTTTTGTCTGTATATAGATTTTTATGGAATATTTCAAATGGCTTGCAGTATTTCAGGCTGTTTTTTCCATTATTATGATCTTTTATCTGTTCAATAATTCCATGGATGCCACTGCAAAGCTGACATGGCTTTTCCTTATAATGCTTTTCCCTATCCCCGCCACCATAATGCTTTGGTATACACAGAAAAATATCGGTCACCGCATGGTTCAAAGACGCAGTGAAGAACTAATCGAAGCGACGCGGGGCATGCTTATTCAGGACGAAGATGTCATTAACGATAAAGATGTCATTTCTTCCGGAACTGCCGGACTTTGCAGATATCTTAACAAAAGCGGAATATGGTAGAGGCGAAAGCCGCATATTCACTTACCAAATCCCACTACAGGTCGCTTGTCAAAGCCGGCGTCAAAGTATATGAATATGATCCGGGCTTCGTACATGCCAAGATATTTGTAAGTGATGATGAAAAAGCAGTTGTCGGCACGATAAACCTCGACTACAGAAGCCTTTATCATCATTTTGAATGCGCTACCTATCTCTATAAAGTATCCTGCATACCAGAGATAGAAGCCGATTATCTTTCAACACTTTAAAAATGTCATGAAGTAACCAATGAAACGATAAAGGATGAAAAGCTTTATTATAAAGCCCTCGGAAGTTTCATGAAACTGATAGCGCCGCTTATGTAAAAGCGGCGCTTTTGCATTGCTGATTTTCCTAATATGTATCTCTTTTCTAATGTGTATCTCTTTTCTAATGTGTCTGTCAGCGGATGATTCTGCTGGCGGTACGGTTTTCGATGTTCCTATACGTGTCATTTCAGGTTTTCTCGATTTCACACGCACTAGTTTTCTCATCCTCTACGTGTCAAATCTCGTTTCCTCGGTTTCACACGCACTGGT
>CACZSY010000091.1 GCA_902783965.1 uncultured Lachnospiraceae bacterium | reverse complement strand
GGAAGATCCGGGCAGTCTATAACGCCCTTTAACAGCATAAGGAATTCAGGAATGACTTCCTTGATGTTATCGGCGATAAATACCTGGTTATTGTAAAGTTTGATAGTTCCCTCTATCGAATCATATTCCGTATTGATCTTAGGGAAATACAGTATGCCCTTAAGATTGAACGGATAATCCATGTTAAGATGGATCCAGAATAAAGGTTCCTTATAATCATGGAAGACATTCCTGTAAAAGTCCTTATATTCATCCTCTTTGCACTCGTTCGGATGCTTGTTCCAGAGAGGTGAAGTATTATTTACAGGCTTTGGAGCAATCTCGGTCTCTACATCTTCATCAGCCTCATCCGCATCCTCTTTGTCAGCATCTTCTTCGGTCTTTCCCTCTTCGGTAGCCTTATCGGCCGCATCATCTTCCTTTTTCTCTTTTGCGGCAGCTGCCTTTTCAGCAGCCTTTAATGCTTTTTCGGCAGCCTTTTCAGCTTTCTTCTTGGCATCTTCTCTTTCGGTCTGCTCGTTGGTAAGGAATATCTCGATAGGCATAAATGAACAGTACTTGTCAAGCACTTCCCTTGCCCTGTACTCATTGCAGAACTCATAGCTGTCTTCGTTAAGATAAAGAGTAATGACCGTTCCCCTGTCCTTCTTGTCCGAAGGTTTCATCTCGAACTCTGTGCCGCCTTCCGACTCCCATAATACCGCTTCCGCATCCGGAAGATAAGAACGTGTCTCAATAGTAACCTTGTCAGCAACCATGAAAGAAGAATAGAATCCAAGTCCGAAATGACCTATGATCTGGTCTTCATTGGCCTTATCCTTGTACTTCTCCATGAACTGTGTAGCGCCCGAAAAAGCGATCTGGTTAATATATTCCTTAACCTCATCGGCAGTCATTCCGAGACCGTTATCAATGACCTTGATAGTCTTATTCTCAGGATCCACCTTGACATCGATCCTGTACTTCTCATCTTCTGCCGCCTCTGCCTCTCCGATAAGCACAAGCTTCTTAAACTTGGTTATGGCGTCGCAGCCGTTAGAAACAAGTTCCCTGTAAAAAATATCATGATCGGAATAAAGCCATTTCTTGATGATAGGAAAAATATTTTCCGAATCAATTGACAAACTTCCGCGTTCAATACCCATAAAAAATCATTTCCTTTCTGTTTTGTTTCATTACAAATTTCAAATTCTTTAATGATTTTAATACTGTGTCCGCGGAATGTCAAGAGAAAATTAGCACTCACTTTGAGCGAGTGCTAATTGTTATTCATTCCAATATTCTTCTGACTCTTTGCTTCTCATTTCTATTCCAAATAAATCAATCATCAACAAATCTTATCTCATTGCTGTCCATGAATTTTTCTACCGCCATATCCCAATTCTTTCCAAAGTTTTGGGACATGGCAGGTTCAAAAGTTTTCATCGAAATTCCTGTAGTAATGCTAAGTCTGTCTTCCTCAAAACAGATATTAATTATCCCGTCAGCTTCTTCTGTATCCGGATTTCCGCTCATAAGCCTGTTCTTAACATCTTCCCCCGACATCAGAACCAGTTTTATCCTGTCCGGAGACTTGTTTCCTTTGATGATATCATATGCGAGTTTTCTTACCATTCTCCAGTAGGCATACTGACCTTCGCCCTCTCCCCATTTCGGATTGAGTCTGCCGTCGATATCGGTTTCAACAAATGTCTTTACTTTCAGACTTACGATATAAAAATCATCAAAAGTCTCCTTTATCAGAAGATGCGCCATGAACTTTTTAACATCTAATATATCAAATGCTTTCATTTTGTCTGTTATTCCTTAGATCTCTTCGCAGATGTCTTATTTCCGGCTTCTTTCTTGACAGTCTTCTTTGCAGCCGGTTTCTTTTTTTCTATTTCGGCTTCTTTTCTTTCAGCTTCTTTTCTTTCAGCTTCTTTTCTCTCAGCTTCTTTTCTCTCAGCTTCTTTTCTCTCGGCTTCTTTTCTTTCCGCTTCTCTTTTCTCTGCTTCGATCCTTGCTGCTTCGGCTCTCTGCGCCTTAATCCTTTCCTCTTCAGCTTTCAGCGCGGCCAGTCTTGCGGCTTCTTTTTCTGCCCTTTTCTTTTCCACAAGTTCCGGAACCGCCTTAGCCACATATACTGCTACCGTTCTTTCAGGAACAATCGTTCTCATCTGATCCGGGCACACTTCACTGACAGTCTCAAAGCAGTCCTCAGAAGAATTCATTATCATTGTCCACTGATGTGTATCAGGAGCCTTAGGCAGATCAAATTCATGCTGTTCCCAATGCATATTAAAGGCTAGATAGAATAATGAAGTCTCCTGTAATGCTTCATCCCTGTCGCCATGCATTGCTGGTCTGTAAGAATAAGTATCCCCGTTATTAAATCCCGCATAAATATCACAGAGCATTATTCCGAGAGTCCTTGAATAATTGGTATATTCAGGGAACCACGCTCTTGTTCCGTGACATGACAGATCCGGATATCCGCATGAGATATAATCCATCATCCTTGCTTCATTATTCATGCCGAATACTTTATTCTGCTTTCTGAAGGCGATCAGTTCCTTAACAAAGTTATATCTGATCTCATTCTTCTTCAGATCGCTCCAATTAAGCCATGAGATCTCATTATCCTGACAGTAGGCATTATTATTTCCGTTCTGGCTGTTGCCGAACTCATCTCCCGCAAGCAGCATAGGAGCGCCCTGTGAAAGCAGAAGCGACATCAATGCATTGGCTATCTGTCTGTTCCTGTTGGAAATGATCTTTTTCTTTCTTGTAGGACCCTCAAAACCGCAGTTCCAGCTGTAGTTGTAGTCGTTTCCGTCCCTGTTGTTCTCACCGTTCGCATCATTATGCTTAATATCATAAGAATAAAGATCTGTCAGGGTAAATCCGTTAGTTTCCGTGATATAATTGACTATTCCGACTTTCGCAGGATTTCGCCTGAATTTGTAAGCAAAGTCACCCAGCTGATCCTCGTCCCCTTTAAGATACTTTCTCGCGGTGTACATATACTCAACATTCATCATCGCTAGATTCTTCTTATTGAATGCCGGAGAAGTATTTCCGTATATCCTGTACTCATCAAAACTTTCCGCAATAAGCTTACAACCCATGAGGATCGGATCCATGGCTATCATATCGACGTCAATCTCATTTCTTGAAAGCTTGAAACCATCCACATGGTATTCAAGATACCAGTATCTTAAGCAGTCGATCACGAAGCTGATGTCATTTTTGTTGCTGAAAGTAAACTCCATGATAACTTCTATGGACATGGAATGAAGCTTCTTCACCATATCCTTGAATTCCTTTGACGCCATCGACGCGGAAGAGGCATAAGAAGCCTTAGGAGCAAAATAAAACGCCCTGTCACAGTATCCCCAGTAATTTATCTTATAAGGAATGATATTCTTATGACTTTCATAACCATTCCTTCCCTCATAATGAGTAAGTATAGGATTATTCATCTCTTCCTTATATCTCTCATACTCATCGAAAAGCATGTATTCTACTTCCGATCTCGAAGATACCCTGAACTCCTCCATCACTATCTCATCGAATTCATAGCACGGCATAAGGATAACCGTCGTAATACCGAGGTCCTTAAGATGATCCGCCTTCTGCATCACTCCCTTAAAAGTTCCTTTTGCGGATACCTTCGAGGTCTTATGCTTCGTAAAACCTCTTACATGCAGCTTGTAAAGAACCGATTCATTAAACGCCAGTTTAGGTCTTTCATCATTTTCCCAGTCATACTTTTCAAATCTTATGGTTCCTCTTAAAAGTTCCTTATCTATACCAAGCGGGATCCCCCACTCCTTCGTCCCCGCGATATATCTGGCATAAGGATCTTTATAAACCCTGTCTATGATAGTATAGTCGTATTCATATCCGATAAGATTAACTCCTTTGATGAGCACGGAAAAAACACTTCCCGTCCGAAAGCTGTCATCAAGGAATATTCTTTTTACAGGCTGTGCCTGTCCCTTTTCATAGATATTAAGTACGATCTCCGCTGCATTCTTTACAGCCACAGCAAAATTAATGCCGCTTCCGTCACGGGATATTCCCATTATAAGGGGATTACCCTTTTCTATTACTGTCTGTTCCCAGTTTGTATTATTATCCGGCATATTATTGGTACCTTTCTGTCATTATCTGATTATTAGTTACTATTCAGATGAATCCCCTGCCAAATCGCATTCAGCTGAAGAGTTTCATAAACATTCTTAATAAAAATGATACCATAATGCATATTTAAAGTAAAGCACGCTTGCAAAATCCATTTTTTATTGTACAATATGTTTCAGGGTCTTTACTTGAACCAACCATAAAACAGAATGAAAGGTATTTTAAACATGATTCAGGCTAGCAATGTAACCTTAAGGCTTGGTAAGAAAGCCTTATTCGAAGATGTAAACATAAAATTCACCGAGAACAACTGCTACGGTCTTATCGGTGCCAACGGAGCGGGAAAATCCACTTTCTTAAGGATCCTCTCCGGACAGCTGGAACCTACAAAAGGTGAGATCATAATCACACCGGGACAAAGACTTTCTTTCTTACAGCAGGATCACTTTAAGTACGATCAGTTTCCTGTACTTGATACGGTCATCATGGGAAACCAGCGTCTCTATGACATAATGAAAGAAAAAGAGGTTATCTATGCCAAGGAAGACTTTACCGAAGAAGACGGTATCAAAGCTTCCGAACTCGAAGGCGAATTTGCGACTCTTAACGGCTGGGAGGCCGAATCCGACGCCGCAACCCTTTTAAACGGTCTTGGAGTTGATACTTCTCTTCACTACAGCTTAATGAGTGAATTAAACGGAAGTCTCAAGGTCAAGGTTCTCCTCGCGCAGGCTCTCTTCGGAAATCCTGATATCCTTCTGCTCGATGAGCCTACCAACCATCTTGACATCGATGCCATAAGATGGCTTGAAGAATTCCTCATTAATTTTGAGAAT
>CACZSY010000090.1 GCA_902783965.1 uncultured Lachnospiraceae bacterium | reverse complement strand
TGCTTTTATCAAAAATAAAAGATTCAATGAATATGCAGAAATGATGAACAGTGTGTTCGGTGAAAATTCATGCAGAAGCTATCAGATAAACAGACTTGGAGGATGCAGGATACTGCCTTATTAAGTTTCCCTGCGCACCCCGTGTGATTGAGGAGGGGCTGCCCTCTCCTCGTCCGCGCCGGGGTGCGCCCGGCAAAGTCTGGGAATTGCACATTTCTATCACCTTCCCTTTTAATCCTGTCGTCATCGGAATACCCCTCGACTAAAATATATCCTCATCATTCATTTCATATTTATTCAGAAATTTCGCGAATTTCTTTCTTGCCTCTTTGATCTGGCTTTCATCCCTTGTATCCAGAACCGATTCAAATTCCTGAAGATTTAAGTCGATCACCATCCTTTCGGCGCCAAGGCTTTCTTCATACAGCCGCTCACCCTTAAAGATAAGCAATCTGTTTTCTTCCTGATCTCTTGGATGGATTTTCAAAAAGGCGATCTCTTCAAAACGCTTCGCAATCTCCTCATCTGTCATGTCCACGCTCTGATTCTTAAATACCTGCTTTTTGATCTCGCCTGTGGACAGCACACGAACCTGAACCTCCAAAAGAGAATTAACATCATATGTATAGGTGACATCGATCCCCTCGCGTCCGGCTTTGTCCGGCGGCACGTTTACCATTATTTCACCCAGTAAAAGATTGTTCCTTGCGAAACGGCTCTCACCCTGCAGAACATCTACCCTGAGTTTGCGCTGATTGTCATAAGATGTATAAAATGTATCTGTACGGCTTGCAGGTATTACCGTATTTCTCTCTATGATCGGATGATAATGACCACCCTCCTTGCTGCCGTCCTCGCGGTCTATCGTCACTTCCGTTCCGAGTGTAAACGGACAGACGTCTGTCAGGATAAGTTCCTTAACCGCCTGATTCCGTTCCTTCATGGCTCCCTGTATGGCTGCTCCCAAAGCCACCGCTTCATCCGGATTGATACTGCAGTCCGGAATATTCCGAAATATTTTCGCTGCGAATCTGCGGATCATGCTCATCTTGGTAGCGCCTCCGATTAATACTACCTTATCAATATCGGAAACTCTGATGCCCGCGTCAGTGATGCTCTGCTTTAACGGTATCTTGATCCTGTCAAATAATTTGCTGCACTTTGCTTCGTATTTTTGGACATTTACCCTGAAATCAACGGCATTTTCGTTAATCACGCAGTGCATGATATTTTCTTCATTATCATCAAGCCTAAGTTTACATTCCTCCGCCTTTTTTTTGATATGACTAATGGTCTTATTATCCAACGACTGACGGTCAATCTCCGGATGCTCTTCAAAAAACATATCAACCAGTGCGTCGGTGAAATCTTCACCGCCAAGGAAATTGTCGCCGGCAACGGAATGTACTTCCAGAATATCACCCATCATCTCAAGAATAGATACATCCAGCGTACCCCCGCCCAGGTCGAATACAAGAAATCTTTCATCCTTATCCTCCTGATACAGACCGTAAGCCACGGCTGCCGCAGTCGGTTCCGAGATGATCCTTTCTACCTTAAATCCCGCCATTTCACCGGCAAGCTTGGTCGCGCGCCTTCTTTCCTCGTTAAAATATGCCGGCACACTTATAACTGCCTCTTCAATGGTCTGACCAAGGAAATGTTGTGCATCCTCTTTTAACGCCTTAAGTACCAGAGCCGACAATTCCATGGCGCTGAAATCCCAGTCTTTCTCATACTCAATTCCGTCCATCACATAACGATGTTTCCCAAGGTGGAATTTCCTGCTGCTGCCCATATCCCTTTTAAATACTCCGGCTGATGATTCCGGATGAAGTATGGCGCGTTCTTTTGCCGTTTCACCCACATAGACCTGTCCCTCTTCATCCACACTGACCACGGAAGGCGTCAGATTTTTTCCTAGCCTGTTGGGAATTATCTTCGCTCCATCTTCCGTATAATAAGCTATCAGACTATTTGTTGTTCCTAAATCTATTCCTACTATCATAAATTGTTTCACTAACCCTTCATATTGTCGGTCAATTGAGTCTCCCACCTCTATAGGCGGTGAGTTATAACAGGGTAAAAATTACCCTATACATCGTTTTGACATTCTCTGATCAACCTTGTGATATACTTTCTGTTGACATTTTCTCCGCTGTCCAGTGCGATCTCATAGGCTTTCAACGCCTCTTTACTGTTTCCTTTAAGTTTTTCCAGATGACCTTTTAAAATGTAATACTCAAAGCATCTGCACTTATCACAGTATTTGCAGACTACCCTCTTCTCCATTTCGTTCAGGCAGTTTTGCAATTCTTCTATGTCCTTCATTCCATAATAGTACAGACCAAGGTCAAAATAACACGTCCTTGAATAACCGTCTTCCTTCAGCCAGTTTTTAAGACTTCCGAACTGCTCGTCCACATTATCGGCAAACTCCTCGAAATGTTTTTTCGCTTTGGAACGGTCACCGGAAATTGCATAAAGACCGGCCAGACTCAAATTGCTCTTTACCAGATAATAATCTGTCGGATTCTCTTTTAGCAGAATATTCCAATACTTGATCGCTTCCTTAGTATTGCCGTAATTTTCAAAATAAAATGTTGTGAGGCAATCGTAACCGTATAAAGTCCTGTCAGGATTCTTCCTGATAAAGTCAATATATTCCCGTACCGCCGTCTTGAGCGCATCATCGTCTTCACCCGCACCCTTTTCGCAGAGTACATCCAGCACGGTCCGGTATCCCATGAATATTTCATAATTGGATTCTCCGTTTTTGATCGCCGATCTCGCGGTTTCCATCAGATCATCCATACGGTCTTCGCGGACATACAGCTTGATCAGATGCTCCAGCGCCCATTCCCTGTCATACTGATAACCATTCCGAATGATTTCTTCCAATCCTTCATATCGGCGAAGCGCCATGGAAGAACACAGGTATTTTACGTATTTGGCCTTGTAACGGTCGTCACTTTCATTCTCCATAAGTTTAAGACAGAGCTGATATGCTTTCTCAAAATCACCCTGATAACGATAAACCCGTTCAAGCATTCGCATAGCCGTCACGGAATCAGGATCGTCTTCAAGGATCTCCAATAAATCCTTCCTGCTCTCTTCAATATTATATTTTTCCAGATTGATCTCCGCCCTCAGTCTTTTCGCGTTCTGATCGACATATATCTCGAACTGGTCATTTATATACTTTAATGCCAGATCTATTGTCTCATCATTCTCATCCGAACGATATTTAAACAGATAAAAATCCGCCAGGCAGCGGTTAACCTCCGTCTGCCTTGGATTTCTGCCGTATACCGACATATAGATCTCAAGAGCCTTATCATCCTGATCCATGTACCAGTAATTTTTCCCCAGCCGCAGCATTTTGTAATCGATATCGTCCTGCTTGAAAGCCAGCTTTACGGCATTATCAAGATACGTAACGGCGTTCTGATAATTTCTTCTATTCTCATAGTAGATTCCAATATGCCAGTTCACTCTTCCGGTACAGCCCGGATAGAATTCGACTGCTTTTTCAATGGTATTTATAAAATAAGTCTCATCTCCCGTCGCATATGCCATAAAAATGATCATTTCCGCGATCTCCGCTTTCGAAAATTCATTTTCCTCATTAACCAGACGGTCAATACATTCCGTGATCTTTGTCAATTCTTGCGGTTCCGGCTCCTGTTCATTCTCACTGTACAGCTTAAGCAGATCAATTCCCGTACTCTTTGCACCATGTTCCTTTGCGGATTCAAACAGTTTATCCGCATCTTCATAACGGTTATAACCAAGATATGTCATAAGCGGAATAATATAAATATATGGATTGTCCAGATTATCCGGAATTACGCCGGTGATCGAATAATAATCATCAATTACATTCTGCGGATAATCCATCTTATAGAATGCCTGTCCACGAATCATATATATTTGATACCATGGCACATCTTTTAAAATCTCATCACAGGCGTCAATACATCTGCTGTACTGTTCACTGTCAAAATAGATCAGCGCCTTTTCCCGTTGATAATATAATTTATCCCGCTTATCCGTTTCCACTGAAACAGACGCTTCGATCATTTCAGCGGCCTCACGCAAATATTCATCCGCCTGACGATAGTTTTCCCGCGACGCCTTGTTATTTTCAAGGAGAGCCCTGGACTTTTCGTGATAAGACATGGCAATGGAGGCAAGGATCATTCCTTCCCTTTGAAGCATTCTCTCTTCCTCTTTACCCTCTGCTCCTTTTTCCTTGACTTTAAGGATCAGTTCGTGAGCACGCTTTAAATACGGGATCGCCTCGTCATACTGCTGATCCCGTACCATGCATCTTCCCAGAAGATTGTAATAAGTATATTCTTTTTTGCTGCCTGCTTCAGGTTTTCTCGGCTGAATATATTCAATACATTCCTTGTACTGTTCGTTCTGGAAATAAATCCAGCCCAGTTCAAAGGCGCTGTCTTCATTGCCTTCCTCCGCTTCTTTGCGGTAAGATTTCATCAGCTCTTCATTGGCCTTTAACATATATTGAATCAAAGCCGGATAATTCGCATATTTTTCCATGCAGTCTAAGGTCAGGGTTTTAGCCTTTTCCGCCTCCCCCGCATCAAGATAATAACGGACACAGTCGGATAATTTATAAAGACTTTCCGTCTCCTTTGCAAGATATTCCCGCAGCTTGTCTGCATTTTCTTTTTGTCCCATCACTTCGTATCCCAACGCATAACCTTCCACCAGATTATGGTCATTGAAATACGGTTTCGGATCATCGCCCAGTTTCTCCAAAAGCCTTTCAAACCTGTTTTTAACTGTTTCAAACTCTTTCTCATAAAAAGCTGCAATTTCTTCGATTACCAATGTGTAGACATGACAAACGTCCATCTCATGAATCTCTTCTATTTTTTCATGGATTGATGTAAAATCTCTCTCATCGGGATTTTTAAGCAGAAGCTGAACATACAGTTCTTCAAAGCACTGTGCCTGATGAAGAATCAGCTGATCCGGATTTCCCGACAGATTCCCCTCAAAATAATCATAGAATCCTTCATCTGATTCGTTCTGCATCTCTTTGATGACATATTCAATGAATTCGCCCGGAAATTTTTCAATAAGCTCTTCTTTACGTTCCTGTATTCCAAAGATTTCTTCCATCTTGTTCCATACATAACACGGCATATAATAGTTATCCATTATGAAAACCAAAAGCCGTTCAGCCGCCATATCCTGCGTATCAAGAGACCTGCATATTTCCTTCTCAAATATTTTATCCCACTCCGCAGGATCAAGACGCCTGTTAAAACTATCATATACTTCCTTTATTTCATCGATCCAAAGATCGTATTCATCCTTTTCTATTTCTTCCTCATCAGATCTTGCGAAAGCCACAGCCTCATCGAAAGCGGCGCGCAGTTTCTTAAAGCCCTCCGGATCATCCTCAGGATTAACCGTCTTTAATCTGGCATAATACGCGGCTTTGATCACCTTCTCATCATTTGTTTTATCAATTCCAAGTTCTTTCCAGATTTCAAGTTCCTTCATATAATACTCCTACCATTATATTTATTATATTTTCCGTGCGCATTCCCACAGTACTATATATCAGACTTCGTCTGATATCTTATTTCAAGTCTCGACTTGGCGCCGGATTCGGGTCTGCGTCAGCAGACAGATTTCCTTTCCGAATCCGTGCGCATTCCCACAGTACTATATATCAGACTTCGTCTGATATATAGTACACTCTGCTGTCAAAATCCCTCATAAGTCTTACCTCATCATTAAATCCGGTCGCGCCGAAAGCAGGTTTCTGCTGTATTCCGCAGCTCATTATCATATTGCCGTAAGCGCTCACATTCAGTTCCTCTCCGTTCATTTTATAAAATCTTGAAAGGATCTCCTGCGTATGTGATTCATTTTTAATATGAACCGGTGAAGCAGTATTTATCAGATCTCCGAAGACTTTGATATTGATCTTTGAAGCGTAGTTAAATACTCTGTAGATCCTGTCCTCTTCAAGTCCTTTAGGAGTTAATTTGGCATAAGTATAATTAGGTATCGAAAGTCTCTGCATGAATAAAGCAATGCTCTTATGTCTGTCTTTTGATACGACGTTGAATTCAAGATAATTGTCCGCAGCCGTAAGAGCCGAAGCTTTCACTGAAGACAGAACCTCCGGATACTCCATGCCAAAGCAGCGTGTTCTGTAGAAATCTCCCGACAGTATAATGTCCGCCGCTTCTTTGTATCTTTCTATCTGGATCTGTATCGCTCCGATATCCTCATTGGACGCGTCTTTCAGATTAAGCTCATATCCGAGATTTCCGAATATATTGACATCGGCTCTTGTATGTAGTCCTGTTCTTCTCAAAGTCTGGTGGTTAGGCGACGCGCTCACGTGTGAACCTATGGCGCACAGCGGATAACCATAGCTCAGATTATATACCATCTCAGCCCTGCACAGAGCGTCTGTATTATCGCTTGCCCATATCTGGTCAAATACACAGAGCATTCCCAGATCGAAACGGTTTCCGCCCGAACAGCAGCCCTCGAATATGACGTCCGGAAATTCTCTTCTTAACTGTTTCAGACAGCTGTACAGACCTCTGTAATACCTGTATATAACTTCTTCCTGATTGCCGGAAGGAAGGGCTTTGGAATAAACATCCGAGAATATCCTGTTCAT